>NZ_JBHMCY010000008.1:121182-138668 GCF_042430725.1 Streptomyces cinereospinus
GGTCCCGACTCCGCCCGCGTGCCCGGTCCCGACTCCGCCCGCGTGCCCGGTCCCGAGTCCGGCCGCGTGCCCCGTCCCGAGCCCACTCCCGAGCCCCGACGCGACTCCCGCCGCGCATCCGGTCCCGAGCCCACTCCCGAGCCCTCCGGCGGCTGCGGTTCCGAGTCCTCCTCCAGCCCCGGTCCCGAATCCGCGCCGGAGGCCGGATGCCCGCTCTCCCGCTTCCCCTCCACATCCGTGACCCGCTCCAGGGACAGCACCCGAGCCGCCCGCTTGGCCGAGGGCCGGGAGAAGGAGTACGCCATGGCGATCTCTTCGAAGTGGCGCAGCGGATAGGTGAGGATCATGACCGAGCTGTAGACGGTGACGAGTTCACCGACGCTGATCCGGCCCTGTTGGGCCAGCTGCACGCCGTACCAGACGACGGCGATCAGCAGCAGGCCGGGCAGCAGCACCTGGATCGCCGAGATCAGCGACCACATCCGGGCGCTGCGCACGGCCGCGTGCCGGACCTCCTGGGAGGCGCGGCGGTAGCGGTCGAGGAACAGTTCCTCACCGCCGATGCCGCGCAGTACACGCAGCCCGGCGACGGTGTCCGAGGCGAGTTCGGTGGCGTAGCCCGCCTTCTCGCGCTGGTGGTCGGCGCGGCGGGTGGCGCGGGGGAGGAGCGGCAGGACCGCCACGGCGAGGACGGGCAGGCCGACGGCGACGACGACGCCGAGGGCCGGCTGGTAGACGACCAGGCCGACGCAGACCAGCACGATCGTGACGGCCGCCGCCGTGAAGCGGGACACGGCTTCCACGAACCAGCCGATCTTCTCGACGTCGCCCGTGGAGACGGCCACGACCTCGCCGGCCGCGACCCGCCGGGTCAGCCCGGAGCCCAGTTGCGCGGCCTTGCGGGCCAGGAGTTGCTGGACGCGGGCGGCGGCGGTGATCCAGTTGGTGACGGCGGAGCGGTGCAGGAAGGTGTCGCCGATGGCGTTGCCGGCGCACGCCAGGGCCATCAGCCCGCCCGCGAGCGCGAGCCGCGCGCCGGAGCGGTCGACCACGGCCTGGACGGCGAAGCCGACGCAGAACGGCAGCGCGGAGACCGACACGAAGTGCACCAGCCCCCAGGCCAGCGAGACGAGTTGGCCGCGCAACTGGTTCCGGCCCAGCCACCACAGGAATCGCGGCCCCGAACGCGCGTCCGGCACACCGGGGTCGGGATACGGAAGGTCGTGAATCTGCATGGTGTCCCAGTGGCTCGTGTTCAGGCGTGAGGTGGGTGACGACGAAGGGGCGGGTGGCCGCTCGTTGCCGACAAGCCGGGCCGCTTGTCGGCAACGAGCCGTGAAAGGCTCGCGCCAGAGCGTGGCCGCAGGCAACCGGTTTTCCGCTCCACCGCACGAATCCGGCTACGGCCCGCCCCTTCGCCCGTGCCTCGCCCTCTCGCCCGACTCCCGTCCCTCTCCCGTGGACCCGAGCCCGGAGGCCTCATTGCGGCCGCGCCCGACTCCCCGTAGAACACCGGTCATGACCCGTCGGATTATCATGTCCATGTTCACCGGAGCGACCCTCCTGGCGAGCACCCTCCTCGGCGCGAGTCCCGCGCAGGCCGCCGACGTCCCCGCGGAGTTCGCCGACGTCCCCGCGGAGTTCGGCACCGACTGGCACGACCCGGTCACCGCCGCGCCGCCGGTCACCCGGCCGGACACCGCATCGTGCGAGGTGACGGTGGCAGAGGCCCGGTTCCGTGACTTCACGCCGTACCAGGGCGCGTACGCCCCGCCGCAGGGGTGCGGCGACCGCTGGAGCAAGGTCGTGCTGCGGCTCGACGGGAAGGTGAAGGGACGGCAGTACGACCGTCTGGGCCATCTGCACGTCGGCGGCGTCGAGATCCTGCGGACGTCGACACCGCAGCCGTCGCCGGACGGCATCGAGTGGTCGGTCGAGAAGGACGTCACGCGCTACAGCCCCACCCTGCGCTCCCCGCAGCCCGTCGAGATGCTCATCGGCAACGTCGTCGACGACACGTACACAGGCGTCATCGACGTCAAGGTCACCCTCACCTTCTACTCACCCGCCGAAGCAAGCCCGGCCGAGAAGCACCCGGCCGCACAACCCCCCACCCCCACCCCCGACCGTGTCCTCCCCCTCGCCCCCGGAACCACCCTCACCACCCCCCGCAACAGCGAACGCATCGTCGCCGAGGTGTACGCCACCGGCTCGGGCGGCGGCTGCGAGGAGTACTGGTACCTGACGGTGCCCGGCTCCGCCCCGTACTCCTGCCGGGCCGACGACGGGCCCTACCGCGAGGTGCAGATCACGGTCGACGGCCGGCTCGCGGGCATCGCCGCACCGTTCCCGACCGTGTGGACGGGCGGCTGGTCCAACCCCTTCCTCTGGTACGTGGTCCCCGGCCCCCGCGCCTTCGACATCAAGCCGATCGAGTACGACCTGACCCCCTTCGCCGGCCTCCTCAACGACGGCCGCCCGCACCGCGTGGAGGTCTCCGTGGCCGGCCTGCCCGAGGGACGCCCGGGCTGGAGCACCCCCGTCAACGTCCTCGTCTGGCAGGACCACGGGCGCGAACGGGTCACCGGCGGACTCACCGCGCACCGCGCGGGCGACCTCGCCAACTCCTCCGTCCACACACCCGGTGCGCGGCACCGCGTGGACACCGACGGCGCGCACCGGCTGACGGTCGCCGGATACGTGGACACCTCGCACGGCCGGGTGACGACCACCGTCAGCCGTTCCCTGGCCACCTCCTCGGTGCACCGCTGGACCGACGGCGAGACCACCGACGCCCTCGACGCCACCTGGACGGACACCGAGACGATCACCGTCGACGGACGGGGACCGGCCAGGACCACGCACGCCCACCGGACGTACACGATGGACGGCACCACCACCCTCGGCGCGGCCGACCGGCTGCGCACGGTACTGACCCTCGGCGACCGGGCCACCGTCGTCGTGTCGCGCGGCGGGCACCGCACCACCTGGTCGCGCCTCGACGACACCTACAGCGGTGACGCCACGTACACCGCCGACGTCCCGCGCGACCAGCGGCACGCGGTGGGCACGACGACCGAGCGCTACCGGCTGTACGGCCCCTCCGGCTGCCACGACCGCTCGCTGACCGCCGTGCAGGGGGTGCTCACCGAGGACAGCGACCGCTGCCGGACGGGGACGGGAGCCGCGCCGGCTCAAGGACAGGTGTCCCGATAGGGGAGCGACGGCACGAACGAGGCCCACTCGATCTCGTCCAGTCCCTCTCCGACGAGGGCACAGGCCAGTCGGGTGGGCGCCCGCCGCGCCTCGGCCAGGGCCCCCACGTGCCACAGCCGCACCGCCCCGTCCGCCCCGTTGGTGATCAGCGTCCGGCTGCCGGAGGTGAACGCCATGGACCGGACGCGGTCCGTGTGGGCGGCGCTCGCCGGGCCGCTCAGGTTCAGCGGACCGTCCTGGTGCGGCGTCCAGATGACGATCGTGCCGTCGGTCGCTCCGGTCGCGGCGGTGGCTCCGTCGGGTGCGAAGGCGATCGTGGAGATCGCCGAGCTGTGCGCCCTGACCGGCAGCCCCAGGCGGCGGTTGTCGCCATAGGCCCCGGTGACCTGCCACAACGTCAAGGTGCCGGACGGACTTCCGACGGCGAGCACCTCCCCCGCGGGATGGAACTCCACCGCCGAACCGACGTTGCCGGGGCCGGGCAGTTCGTCGGCCCCGCTGCCCGGCAGCGGACCGGTCTCCCCGGCCGGCCACAGCTGGACGGGTCCGCCCACCATGGCACCGCGCTCCCGGACGACCGGCGTGAACGGCTGGTACGGCGCGACCCGCGCCATCGTGCCGGTCGTCCCGCTGACGGCGATCCGCTCCACGAACTGGGGGAAGACCGTGCCCATGGTGAGCGGGATCGAGGGCGCACCGGCCCGCCACCGGATCACGTAGGCGTTGTCCGAGATGTGCAGGGTCCTGCCGTCCGGGCCGAAGCCCAGGGCGGTGACGGCGCCGAGCGTGGTCCGGGGGCTCACCGAGCGCCGGACGGGCCGCCGGACGTCGCGGACGTCCCACAGCTGGGTCCTGCCGTCGCTGCCGCCCACCGCGAGTTCCTCGCCGTCCGGCCGGAACGCCAGGGCCGTCACCTCGTGCGGGAGCCGGGTCCGGACGGTGGCGATCCGCACGGGACGGCTCGGCGCGGAGATGTCCCAGCACTCGACACGGCGGCCGGGGCCCGCGGTGACCAGGACGCGCCCGTCGGGGCGTACGGCCATGGCGGAGGAGCCGGACGGCAGTTCGCCGCCGAGGCGTCGCGGCCAGCCCGGCTGCCGGAGGTTCCACAGCGCCGCGTAGCTCCGGCCGGATCCCGTGTGCTGCACGACCACGCGCTGTCCGTCGGGCGCGAAGCGGACCGCGACGGGGTCGCTCTCCTCCGGCGCCGGGAAGAAGTCGGTGCGGCGCGCCCGGGACCGGTCGCTGATGTCCCACAGGGTGGTGCCGTCGTCGGCGACGGTCGCCAGGGTCCGGCCGTCCGGACCGAAGGCGGCGGCGTGACGGGCGTCCGCCAGCGTCTGCAGCAGCCCGGGCCGTTCCGGCCGGGTCACGTCCCACACCACCACACCGCCCACCGCCGCGACGGCGACGGTCCGCCCGTCGCGGCTGAAGGCCACCTGGGAGATCGTGTACGGGTCGAGGAACTGGTCGGCCTCCAGGGCGGGCAGACGCAGTTCCGCCACTTTCCGGTGAGGGACACCGGCCGTCCACAGCGTCACCGCACGCTCGACGGGCACCGCGATCAGGTCACCGCGGGGCGACACGAACGGCTGCACGGACCAGGTGGGGACCTGCTCCTTCTCCGGCGGCGGCCGTAGCCGGACGTGCCCGCCGACCATCCGGGGCCGGTCGGGCCGGGAGAGGTCCCACGACGTCATCGTGCCGTCGAGGTGGCCGAGCACGACACGGCTGCCGTCCCCGGCGAACGCCGCGCCGGACAGCAGGGCTTGCGTGCCGAACGCCGCCGAGGTCACCGGCCGCCCGGTACCGTCCGGCACCTCGCGCACGCCGGCCCGCCGGGCCGTCGCGTCGCGCACCAGCACCCGTCGTCCGTCAGGGCCGGCGGCCAGGACGGACACGGCGGGGTCGTCCACGCGGTACACGGTCCGGTCCGGGCGGTCGCCGCTGACGGAGCGGACGGTCAGGTGGTCCCCCTGAGCCTTCTCGCCACCGGGCCCCGTCGCCTCGTCCGTCCCGTCCGCTGCGCCGCGGTGGAGCAGCAGCCGGTCGCTGTCGCCGTCGACGAAGCCGAGGGCGGTGCCCGGGAAGGTGCCGGCCAGCCGGGTGGTGGCGAGCGAGTTGACCAGGCTCGCCCGGACCTTGGCGGTGCTGCGCAGATTCTCGGCGGCGACCCCGAGTTGCAGGGACAGCCGGGGGTTGGTCGCCCGCAGTTGCTCGGCCTTGGCGGCCAGCCCCTCCGTGGTGGCGATCAGCTCCCGTTCCTCCACCTCCTGTCTGGCCTGCCGCTCTCCCACCCAGAACTCGACGAGGAAGCCGGTCGTGACGGTGAGGACGACGGTGAGCAGGGAGAGCACGCCGATCACGGTGCGGCGGTTGCGCCGGCGACGGCGCTCGCCGTCCTTGTGGTGCCGCTCGCTGCGCCGGAGGAACTCGCTGGCACGTTCGGGCACGACGCGCTTCTGGGCGGCCCATTCGAGAGCCGCGTCCAGCTCGGAGGGCCGCAGCAGATCGTCCGGGCTCAGGGTGGCCTCCCAGCGGCTCTGCTGGAGCTCCACCCGGCGCAGCCAGGCGTCGAACGCCGCGTCCCGCAGCACCCACCGCCGCAGGTCCTCCCAGTGCCTGACGAGGAAGTCGTGGATCAGCTCGACCATCGGCTGGTCCTGGTGGCGTCCGTCCCGGGCGGTGTGCGTGGTGACGAGGCGGTGTTGGACCAGCACGGCCAGGACCTCGTCGAAGGCCGAGTCCTCGGTCAGATCGCGCAGGGCCCGCAGCGACCGGGCCTGCCGCACGTCGGGCGCCTGTTCCGCCTCGTCGTGCCGGACGAGCGCGCTGAGCACGCGCTGGGCGACCGGCCGCCGGCCGGGGCCGAGCTCCTCGAAGGCCCGGTCGTACCACCGGTCCAGGCTGCCGCCGAACCTGCCGATGGCCTGGTACGCGTTCAGGGTGAGCCGGTTGTCGCTGCGGTTCTCCCACAGCAGGGTCAGCGTCTTCTCCAGCAGGGGCAGCAGGGTGGCGGGCGCCCTGCCCTCGGCCGCGCCGCCCGGATGGGCCGCCAGCACCTCGTCGACGATCACCTCCGGCAGGCCCGCCTCGAAGCGCAGACCGACGCTGCGCGCCGGCTTGACGACCATGTCGCGCAGTGCGCCGGCCCCCAGCGTCCCGAAGACGTCGACCTGACCCGGCCTGACGGCTTCCAGCAACTCCGGCGCGAGCATGTGCAGCCGCGGGTAGAAGTCGACGCGCATGACCAGCAGCACCACGGCCCGTTCGTACGAGTGGATGACCTCGGTCAGCTGCCGGACGGCGTCGGCGCCCGCGTCCGGCTGCGCGCCGCCGGGCTCGGCCGCCGTGCTGAGCAGTTCCTCGAACTGGTCGACCACCAGCAGCAGCCGGACGTGCGCGCGCTCCGGCTCCAGCCGCTGCCGCACCGCCGCGAGCAGCCCGGCGGTACGGATTCCGGGCAGCCCCTGCCGTTCCAGGTCACCGGCCCAGTCCTGACCGGCGCGCACGGTGAGGGCCAGCCAGCCGTCCGGGAGGGCGGGGCGGACACCGGCCTGGACGAGGGAGGACTTCCCGGCGCCCGAGGGCCCTTGCAGCAGCACCCCGCGGTGCCGTCCCAGTACCTCCACGACCTTGTCCCGGGCGTCGTCCCGGCCGTGGAACCAGCCGCTCTCCCGCTCGGTGAACGGCCTCAGGTCCAGATACGGGCAGACGTCCTGGCCGGCGAGGGCGGGCTGGACGGCGCGGAGCGTCTCACCGGGTGTCACATAGGCGACGTTGACGCCGCGCCCGTGCCGGTCGGGGGCGGTGATCTCGGTGGTCATCCCGATCACCAGGCCGGACTCGACGTCCAGGACCGGTCCGCCGCTGAACCCCTGGGCCACGGCGTTCGCCCCGTCGAGCTGCAGCAGCGAGCGCCCGCCGGCGTTCAGGCGGCCCTGGAGCGTGCCGCTGGCGTAGCGGCCCTCCGCGTGCGCCTGGTCGGGGAAGCCGAACGACCACACGGCCTGCCCCTCGAAGCCCTGCGCGGATCCGACGGCGAGCACGGGAACTCCGGGCGGCGGCCCGGCCAGCCGGACGACGGCGATGTCGTCGCCCTCCGGGTCCCGCCAGGCCTCGGCGTCGACCGCGCCCGTGGCCCGCGGCGCGCCCTCGGCCTGCGGGAAGCGGACGCGTACGCCGTCGTCCCCGGGGCCGTGCCCCGCGGCCCGCAGGACGTGCGCGCAGGTGACCAGGAGGCCGTCGCCGGCGAGGAAGCCCGCCCCGGCCGCGGCGCCGTCCGCCGCGAGGATCTGCGCGACGGCGGCCCTGGCGGCCGACTGCTCCGGCTCCGGCCGCCCGCCCGTCCTCCGCCCCATCTCCGCCCGGCCTCAGCCCGCGCCCGGGTCGCCGGTGGTGCCGGCACCGTTCCAGGTCATGGCCACCCTCAGATGGCAGTTCGCCTCGCTCTTGGCGATCACCACGCCGGCCTGTGCGGCGAGGTTGACGCCGAACTCCACCGTGACCTCGTCCGGCCCGGCCTGCCGCAGCTGGTCGAGGACCGCGCGAGCCATGGTGGTCACCGGAACCATCGCCTCCTGCACGCTGCGCGGCAGCTCACGGACGGCGTCCGCGATCCGGCCGGCCTTCACGGGCCCCCGGCTGTCCGCCGGTGCCTCCCCCGCATCCACTTGCACCAGGATGGAACTGCCGTCGTCCAGCGGTATCCGCACCGCGTCCGGTGTCAGCACCTGACCTCCCCCGAATCCGACTCGGACTGCGCACGCCCGGCACGACGTGCGCCATGCCCGACATGACCCCCACGGGGCACGACCTCCCCGCCCGCGCCCGTGCGCTCACGGTAGCGGACCACGCACCGCGCGCAGGCGGAGTCCGCGCACACCGGTCCCGGAAGCCGTCAGCAGGTCCGGGCGGACGCCCCGTCGACCAGGGTGTCCAGCAGCTCTCCGAGCACCGCGCGCTGCTCGTCCGTCAGCGGCGCGAGGATCTCCTCCGCCGCCGACCGCCGTGCCCCGTGCAGCTCGCGCAGCGTCTCGCGGCCGTCCTCGGTGAGCTCGATGCGGATCACCCGGCGATTGGCCGGGTCGGGCACCCTGCGCACCACGCCGTTCGCCTCCAGCCCGTCGACCAGCGTGGTCACGGCGCGCGGGACGACCTCCAGCCGGGCGGCGAGGTCGGCCATGCGGGGCGGCGCCTCGTACTCCGCGAGGGTGCGCAGCAACCGGGACTGGGCCGGGGTGATCCCGACGACGCGCTGCTGGAGATGGCGCTTCTGGATCCGGTGCACCCGGCGGGTGAGCCGCAGCAGCTGCTCGGCGAGGAGTCCGTCGGGATCGGGCGTGGTCATACGGGAACACTATCAGGATGACGTTCATTGTGAGTATAGGTAACAATGAGCTATGGTCCATCCCGTCACCGCCGACCCACCTCCGTAGGAGCCCATGAAGCCCGATCACGAGCCCGCCTGGACGCCGCCCGCCGACACCGAAGGCCAGCCGCGGCAGGTGCGCCGCATCCTGAAGCTCTTCCGGCCCTACCGGGGCCGCCTCGCCGTCGTGGGCCTGCTGGTCGCCGCCTCGTCGGTGGTCTCGGTCGCCACCCCCTTCCTGCTGAAGGCGGTCCTCGACACCGCGATCCCCCAGGGCCGTACCGGCCTGCTCACCCTGCTCGCCCTCGGCATGATCCTCGGCGCCGTGCTGACCAGCGTCTTCGGCGTCCTGCAGACGCTCATCTCCACCACCGTCGGCCAGCGCGTCATGCACGACCTGCGCACGGCGGTCTACGGCCGCCTGCAGAGCATGTCGCTCGCCTTCTTCACCCGCACCCGCACCGGCGAGGTCCAGTCCCGCATCGCCAACGACATCGGCGGCATGCAGGCGACCGTCACCTCCACCGCCACCTCCCTGGTCTCCAACTTCACCAGCGTCGTCGCCACGGTCGCCGCGATGCTCGCCCTCGACTGGCGGCTGACCGTCGTCTCGCTGCTCCTGCTGCCGGTGTTCGTGTGGATCAGCCGCCGGGTCGGCGACGAACGCCGGAAGATCACCACCCAGCGGCAGAAGCAGATGGCCGCGATGGCGGCGACGGTCACCGAGTCGCTCTCGGTCAGCGGCATCCTGCTCGGCCGCACCATGGGCCGCGCCGAGTCGCTGACGCGGTCCTTCGCGCAGGAGTCGGACCGGCTGGTCGACCTGGAGGTGCGCTCCAGCATGGCCGGCCGCTGGCGGATGGCCGTCATCACGATCGTCATGGCCGCCATGCCGGCGGTGATCTACTGGACCGCGGGACTCACCCTCCACCTCGGCGGCCCGGGCGCCTCCATCGGCACGATCGTCGCCTTCGTCTCCCTCCAGCAGGGCCTGTTCCGCCCGACCGTCAGCCTGCTGAGCACCGGCGTCCAGATCCAGACGTCGCTGGCCCTCTTCCAGCGCATCTTCGAGTACCTCGACCTGCCCGTCGACATCACCGAGCGCGAGCGGCCGGTCCGCCTCGACCGCGTCGAGGGCGAAGTCCGCTTCGAGAACGTCGAGTTCCGCTACGACGGCGAGGGCGACCCGGTCCTCGACGGCATCGACCTGACCGTCCCGGCCGGCGGCAGCCTCGCCGTCGTCGGCCCGACCGGCGCCGGGAAGTCCACGCTGGGGTATCTCGTGCCGCGCCTGTACGACGTGACGGGCGGCCGGGTCACCCTCGACGGCGTCGACGTCCGCGACCTCGACTTCGACACCCTCGCGCGCGCGGTCGGCGTCGTGTCGCAGGAGACGTACCTCTTCCACGCCTCGGTCGCCGACAACCTCCGCTTCGCCAAACCCGACGCCACCGACGAGGAACTGCACGCGGCGGCCCGGGCGGCGCAGATCCACGACCACATCGCGGCCCTGCCCGACGGCTACGACACGGTCGTCGGCGAGCGCGGCCACCGCTTCTCCGGCGGTGAGAAGCAGCGCCTGGCCATCGCCCGGACCATCCTGCGCGACCCCCCGGTGCTGATCCTCGACGAGGCGACCAGCGCCCTGGACACCCGCACCGAACACGCCGTGCAGGAGGCGATCGACGCCCTGTCGGCCAACCGGACGACGCTCACCATCGCGCACCGGCTGTCCACCGTTCGGGGTGCCGACCAGATCGTGGTCCTGGACGCCGGGCGCGCAGTCGAACACGGGACGCACGCGGAGCTGTTGGCACGGGACGGGAAGTACGCGGCGCTGGTCCGCCGGGACGCCCAACTGGAGCCGACAACATGAAGATATGCCGGGTTTGGGGCGATATGCGGGTTACCGTGCCCGCATGTACACGAACACTCCGCCACGGAACACGACTCGCACGATTCGACTGACGCGCCGGGGCCGTGCCGCGCTCATCGCGACCGGAGCCGTCGTCACCGGCACCGCCGTGGCGGTGCCGCTGCTGATCCTGGCGGACCGGGAGGAACCGGCCAGGACCGCCACGCTGGTGATCCCGGAGGGCTGGCGCGCCGGCCAGGTCTACGACGCCGTCGACAAGGCCCTCGCCCTGCCCCCGGGCACCACCAGGAAGGCCGTGCCCAGAGCCCACCTGAAGCTGCCCCACGACGCCGAGGGCAACCCGGAGGGCTATCTCTTCCCGGCGACCTATCCGCTGCCGGCCGGGGCGACGCCGGAGCAGGTGCTGTCCACGATGGTCGACACCGCCAACAAGAAGTTCAACGGCGCGCCGATCGCCGCCGGCGCGCAGCGCAACGCCATGAACGTCTACCAGGCGGTCACCATCGCCAGCATCGTGCAGGCCGAGGCCGCCACCAAGGCCGACATGGGCAAGGTGGCCCGGGTCGTCTTCAACCGGCTGGAGCGCGGCATGCCCCTCCAGATGGACGCCACGCTCAACTACGCCCTCAACCGCACCACGCTCAGGACGACGCTGAGCGACACCCGCATCGACAGCCCCTACAACTCGTACCAGCGCATGGGCCTGCCGCCCACGCCCATCGACAACCCGGGCGAGGAGGCGATGCGCGCCGCGATCAGTCCGACCCCGGGCGACTGGCTGTACTTCGTCACGGTGAAGCCGGGCGACACCCGCTTCACCGCCGACTACGCCGAGCACCAGCGCAACGTCGCCGAGTTCGACGCCCGGCACAGCAGCCCGAGCACGAGCCCGGACCTGACCTCCCCGAGCACGAGCCCGCACCCGAACACGAACCCGGGCGCGGCTCGATGAGGCGACGGGAGCGCCCGGCGCCCGGCGCCCCGCCGCGGCGCCCGCTCACGCGGCGGCCGGCTCCGCCGCCGCCCCGCCCAGCAGCCGCCCGATGTCCCGTACCGCCGCCCGCCCCGCCCGGTTGGCACCGATCGTGCTGGCGGACGGGCCGTAACCGACGAGGTGGACGCGCGGGTCGGCGACCGCGCGCGTGCCGTCCAGGCGGATCCCGCCGCCCGGCTCGCGCAGCCGCAGCGGGGCGAGGTGCCCGACGGCGGGCCGGAAGCCGGTCGCCCAGAGGATGACATCGGCGCCGACGTGCCGCCCGTCCCGCCACTCCACGCCGTCCGGGGTGATCCGGTCGAACACCGGCCGCCGGTCCAGCACCCCGTCCGCCAGCCCCTGCCGCACCGCGTCGTTCAGCGGCAGCCCCGTGACGGACACCACACTCCTCGGCGGCAGCCCCTGCCGTACCCGCTCCTCCACCAGCGCGACCGCCGCGCGCCCGGCGTTCTCGTCGAACGGCCCTTCGCGGAAGACCGGCGGCCGGCGGGTCACCCAGGTGGTCGCGGCCGCGTACGGGGCGATCTCCAGCAGGTGCTGGGTACCGGACGCGCCGCCGCCCACCACGACCACGCGCCGCCCGGCGAACGCCTCGGGCCCGGGGTACCCCGCGGTGTGCACCTGCCGTCCGCGGAAGGTCTCCTGCCCGGGGTAGCGCGGCCAGAACGGCCGGTCCCAGGTGCCGGTCGCGTTGATCAGTGCCCGCGTGGACCAGTCACCGGCCGAGGTCTGCACGAGCAGCCGCCCGCCCGCGCCCTCCCGGACGGCCCGTACGTCGACCGGTCGCCGCACCCGCAGTTCGAACTCCTGCTCGTACGCGGCGAAGTACTCCCGGATCACCTCCGAGGACGGCCGCGCCGGGTCGGCGTCCGTCAGCTCCCTCCCCGGCAGCGCGTGCATCCCGTGCACCTTGCCGTACGTCAGTGAGGGCCACCGGAACTGCCAGGCGCCGCCCGGCCCGGGGGAGTGGTCCAGCACCACGAAGTCGCGGTCCGGCTCGAACCCGGCCCGCCGCAGGTGATAGGCGCCGGCCAGCCCTGCCTGGCCGGCGCCCGTCACGACCACCTCGACCTCACGCGCGTTGTCCACGCCGGTGCGAACAGCGCGGAGGCCCTCCCTCTTCCCCCTGACCGGCCGGGCCGTCGGTCACCGCCCGCCGGCCACGAGCAGCGGAGCGCCGGACGGGTCGCCGGCCGTGCCGCCCAGCAGCCCCCGCGCCCGAAGCTCCGGCATCACCCCCTCGCCGAACCAGTACGCCTCCTCCAGGTGCGGATAGCCGGAGAGGACGAAGTGCTCGATCCCCAGCGCGTGGTACTCCGCGATCCGGTCCGCGACCTCGGCATGGCTGCCGACCAGCGCGGTGCCCGCGCCGCCCCGCACCAGGCCGACGCCCGCCCAGAGGTTGGGGTAGATCTCCAGCCGGTCCCGCGAGCCGCCGTGCAGCGCCGGCATCCGCCGCTGCCCCACCGACTCACTGCGCCCGAGCGCCGCCTGGGCGGCGGCGATCGTGCCGGCGTCGAGGTCGTCCAGCAGCCGGTGCGCCACCGCCCAGGCCTCGGCGGCGGAGTCGCGCGAGAGGGTGTGCAGGCGGATGCCGAAGCGGACGGTACGGCCCTGCCGGCGGGCCAGCGTCCGGATCCAGCCGATCTTCTCCGCGACCTGCGCGGGCGGCTCCCCCCAGGTCAGGTACACATCGGCATGGCGCGCCGCGACCGGCCCGGCCGCCGCCGACGACCCGCCGAAGAACAGTTCCGGCACCGGGTCGGGCGGCAGCGCGGTCAGCCCGCCCCGCACGTCGTAGTGGGCGCCCCGGAAGTCGTACGGACCGCCCTGCCACACCCCGCGCACGACCGACAGGAACTCGTCCGTGCGGGCGTACCGCTCGTCGTGGGCGAGGTGGTCGCCGAAGCGGCGCTGCTCGGCGGAGTCGCCGCCGGTGACGACGTTGAGCAGCAGCCGGCCGCCGGTGAGCCGCTGATGGGTCGCCGCCATCTGGGCGGCGAGGGTCGGCGAGATCACCCCGGGCCGGAAGGCCACCAGGAACTTCAGCCGCTCGGTGTGCTGGGCGAGGGCCACCGTGGTCAGCCAGGCGTCCTCGCACCAGGTGCCGGTCGGCGTCAGCACCGCCTCGAAGCCCAACTGCTCGGCGGCCTTGGCGATCTGGGCGAGATAGTCGAGCCGCGGGGCGCGCACCCCGCGGGCCGCTCCGGCGGCGCCGGTGTCGTTGCGGGCGTAGGCGTGCCGGTCCACCAGCGTGCGGCCGTCGCCGCCCGTGGGCAGGAACCAGTGGAGGCGGACGGTCATCTCACTTCTCCTTCAGGACGCGGGGCGCGGACGTCGACGGGGGCAGGTCGCGGTTGAAGCGCCGGTCGACGAAGTCGGCGAAGTCGACCTTGGCCGGGATCAGCTCCAGTTCGGCGAAGACGTCCACGATGGCCTGCTCGGACTCGATCAGGGGCTGGTCCACGGCGACCGGGACGCGGGAGGCGTTGGTCCGCTTGACGGATGCGAGCGCCACCTCGTACGGCAGACCTGTGTCCTGCGCCCACACCTTGGCCCACTCGGGGTGCTCGTAGACCCAGTCCTGGGCCCGGCGCAGCCGTTCCAGGTAGTCCGCGACGGGCTCCGACGTGCGCCGGTCCCGCAGCGCGTCGGGAGCCGCCACCTGGAAGGTGAGCCCGTTGGTCACGCCGTCGCCCGTGGTCAGGACCCGGCCCTGGCGGGCCTGGAGGACCTGCGAGGTGTACGGGTCCCAGACCGCCCACGCGTCCACCTTGCCGCTGGTGAACGCGGCCAGCGCGTCGGCGGGTTGCAGGTACTCGACGTCGATGTCGCCGAGGTCGAGCCCGGCCTTGCGCAGCGAGGCGATCAGCTGGTAGTGCGCCGACGAGCCCTGCGCGACGGCGACGGACCTGCCCTTGAGCTGCGCGGTCGTCGTGAGCCGGGAGTCGTTCGGCACGAGGATGGTGTCGCCCTTGGAGGTGCCGTGCCAGGCGGCGACCACCGTGATCTTCGAACCGGCGCCGGCCGCGAACACCGGCGGGGTGTTGCCGACACCGCCGACGTCGACGGCCTCGGCGTTGACGGCCTCCAGCAGGGGCGGGCCGGAGGTGAAGGTCGACCACCTGATCCGGTAGTCGAGGTCGTCCAGCTCACCGGCGGCCCGCAGCACCGCCTCGGAACCGCCCTTCTGGTCCCCGACGTTGAGCGTGAGGGAGCCCTGGCCGTCGGTGCCGCCGCCGGACGAGTCGGCCGCGGAGGTGCCGCCGCAGGCGCTGAGGAGCAGGGCGAGGGGGAGGAGCAGCGCGGCGGGCAGGAGACGTCGTCGCATGGTGGATCCGTTCTCGGTCGGTCGGTCGGGCGGCCGGTCCTGCGGTCGGTCGGGCGGCCGGCCGGTCGAGCGGGCAGGCGGGCGGGGAGGCGGTCGGTCGTGCGGGCGGGTCAGGCGGCCTCGGCGGCCGGGTCGACGCCGAGCCGGTGCAGCAGTCCGGCCCGCAGCTCGGCGAAGCGGGGGTCGGCGATGTCCCGCGGCCGGTCCAGCTCGATCCGCTGCTCGTACGCGATCACGCCGTTGTCCATGACCAGCACGCGGTCGGCGAGCAGCACGGCCTCCTCGACGTCGTGCGTGACCAGCAGCACCGCGCAGCCGCGCCGCCGCCACAACTCGCCGACCAGCCGCTGGGCCTTGATCCGGGTGAGCGCGTCCAGGGCGCCGAACGGCTCGTCCAGCAGCAGCAGATCGGGCTCGCGGACCAGGGCCCGGGCCAGCGAGGCGCGCTGGGCCTCGCCGCCGGACAGCGTCCTCGGCCAGGCGTTCGTACGGTGTCCCAGGCCGACCTCGTCCAGGGCCCGTTCGGCGACGGCGCGCCCGGGTTTGCCGGGCAGGCCGAGCACGACGTTGCGCCACACCTTCTTCCACGGCATGAGGCGGGGTGCCTGGAAGGCGACGGCCTTGCGGCGTGGTACCAGGACGGTGCCCGCGATCTCGCGGTCGAGGCCGGCGAGGACGCGCAGCAGGGTGGACTTGCCGCAGCCGCTGCGGCCCAGGAGCGCCACGAACTCGCCCTGCGCCACGTCGAGCCGGAGTCCGTCGATGACCGGGCGGCCGTCGAAGGAACGGGTCAGGTCCGCGACGTGCACGGCCTGCCCGGTCACGGTGCTCACCGGCCGGTGAACGTCGGTCGCCATTGCAGCAGCAGCCTTTCAAGGGAGCGGACGACGAAGTCGGCGAAGAGGCCGAGGAAGGCGTAGACGATCAGGCAGACCACGATCACGTCGGTCCGCAGGAAGTCCCGCGCCTGCACCATGAGGAAGCCGATCCCGGCGTCCGCGTTGATCTGCTCGGCGAAGACCAGCGCGAGCCAGGCGATGCCCAGCGAGTAGCGCAGGCCGGTCAGGGCGCCGGGCAGCGCGCCCGGCAGCACGACATGCCGCACCAGCCCCCACCGGGACAGCCCGAGCGACTCGCCGGCCTCGATGAGCTGGGCGTCGACGCCGCGGATACCGGCGTAGACGTTGAGGTAGAGCGGGAAGGTCACGCCGAGGGTGATCACGGCGACCTTGGGGGCCTCGCCGATGCCGAACCAGATGATGAACAACGGGATGAGCCCCACGAACGGCACCGTCCGCAGCATCTGCACCGAGGCGTCCACCAGGTCCTCGCCGACCCGGAACAGCCCGGAGAGCAGGGCGAGTCCGGTACCGATGAGGGTGCCCAGCAGCAGCCCGGCCGCCACCCGCTGGAGCGAGGTCGCCATGGCGGAGGGCAGCGAGCCGTCCCCGATCAGGTCTCCGGCGACCTGGGCGATCCGGCCGGGCGAGGCGAGCACGTCGGCGGTCAGCACGCCGGTCGCGCTGAGGACTTGCCACAGCGCGAGGAGGAGCAGAGGGCCGGTGGTGCGGCGGAGCCAGCGGGGGATCCGGGTCCGGTGGGCGGAGGCGGGGAGAAGGGGTTCGAGGTGCGGGGCGGCGGCGGGGCCGGGGCCGGGGACTTCGTCGGACGACGCCGTGCGATCCGCTGACATGGGCGACGTATCGGGTTCACGCGAGCCGGGCGGGGCATGGCTGATGCTCATGGCTGCTCCAGGGCAGGACGGTGTCACGGCGATACGCCGGCGAAGCGCCGGGCGCAGGACCGCGTGAAGGGACGCGGGCGGGGCCGAAGGGCGGGGCACGCGGCCGCGGTGCCCCGCGCGCTCCCGCTCCCCGGAGGGTCAGTCACTCACCCGGGCGTGGGGGCACACCGACGGGCGGAGCGAGGCGCGAGGGGCGCGAGGGCGGGAGCGGGGGTGGGGAAGGCGTCAGCGGCCGCGGCGACACGCGGCGGAGGCCACCCGCAGCAGGTCGATGTGACCGCGCGTGGTGAGCAGAGCTGAACGCAACATGCCGCAGAACGTAGCCAGATGAGGTGTCCCAGGTCAACGGGCGTCTCGCGGAGTGGACCCCGCGTACCGGCCTCCGGACGGCCGCACGGGCGGGCGGCCCGCCGCGTGGGGAAGGATGGGGGCATGGCAGACGCGTTCACCACCCGAGTGCTCCAGGTCGCCTCCGGCTCCGAGGAGACGGTCGTCGACCTCACCCGTGACTGCGAGACCTTCCTGCGGGAGGTGGCGGAGGGCCGCGACGGCCTGCTCAACGTTTTCGTCCCGCACGCGACCGCCGGCATCGCCGTCATCGAGACGGGTGCCGGCAGCGACGACGACCTCCTCACCGCGCTGCACACCCTGCTCCCGGCCGACGACCGCTGGCAGCACCGGCACGGCAGCCCGGGGCACGGCCGCGACCACGTGCTGCCGGCGATCGTCCCGCCGCACGCGACCCTGCCGGTGGTGGGCGGGCGGCTGGAACTGGGCACGTGGCAGTCGGTGTGCCTGGTGGACACCAACCGGGACAACCCCGACCGGCAGGTGCGGCTGAGCTTCCTGGGCTGAGATCCCCGCACCGGTCGGACCGGGCTGTGCTTCCGGGCCTGAGGCGTCCCGGGCTGTGCTTCCGGGCCTGAGCGTCCGGGCTGTGCTTCCGGGCCTGAG
>NZ_JBHMCY010000008.1:138766-143477 GCF_042430725.1 Streptomyces cinereospinus
GTGCTTCCGGGCCTGAGCGTCCGGGCTGTGCTTCCGGGCCTGAGCGTCCCGGGCTGGACTTCTCGGTGCCGAGCCTTCCGGCCGTGCTTCCCCGGCTGGGCCGGGGCGGGCGGCCGGCGGTCGGCCGAGGACGAGCGGGAGCCGCGCGGCCGCCCCGCCCGGCGTGACCTGCTCCCCGCCGGTCGGGGCCCGCCGGCCGGTGCCGGCCAGCAGCGCGTCCGTGTCGGAGAACGACGCGGGGAACGCGCTGCCGGCGATCTCCTCCAGCATCTCGCGGGCCCGGGCGAGCGACGGTGGTGCGCCGCCGCCCCGCGGTACGAGCGCCCCCCGGCCGGCGCCCGCGGGTGCCGGCCGGGCCGCTGCGGTTCAGCTCTCGTCCGCCAGGTGGCAGCACCCCTCGCGCCGCATGTGCCGGCTGACCTCCAGCCAGTCCACGGCCGGATCGGCGTCGCCGCGCACCGCCGTCGCGTCGAACGCCTGGACCAGGTCCGCCTGCTCGAACAGGAACCCGCCGCGCAGCACCGCCACCGTGCGGACCAGACTGGCGAAGTCGGTGAACGGGTCGCCGTCCACGAACGTGAGGTCGGCCAGCTTGCCCTCCTCCACCGTGCCCAGCTCGGCGTCGGCGCCGAAGACCCGCGCCGGCAGCAGGGTGGCGGTCCGCAGCGCCTCGGCCGCCGACAGCCCCGCACGGTGCAGTGCGCGCAGCGCGAGGTGCAGGTGCAGCCCGACCGGGACGAGCGGCTGGTCGGTGCCGAGCGCGACCAGTCCGCCGCCCGCGAGAATCCGCCGGTACACGTCCGACTCCGTGTCCAGCGTGGACAGCTGGGTGTCGGTGGGCGGGGTGCCGGCCCCCTCGCGCACCAGGGCGGTGTCCCACGGGGGCATCAGCGTGGTCACCCGCGGATCGTCCGCCAGCGCCGGGTCCGCGCCGAGCAGGGGCGCCGCCGTGAACGGGGTCGCCACGAGGGAGAACCCGGCACGGGTGTAGATCTCCCCGACGTCCTGGTAGGCGCGGCCCGTGGCGGAGGTGGCATGCCCGAACTCCAGCCGCTGCGTCGCCTGCAGATGGGTCGTCAGGTCCTGGCCCAGCTGCACGCCCGGGCTGCACAGGTGGCTGCCGCAGCGCACGCCGAGCCGCTCGTGCGCGAAGTCGGCGGCCTCCTTCATCACCCAGCCGGGAGCGCGTACGTACGTCTTGACGAAGTCCCAGTCCAGCGCCGCCCCGCGGGCCAGCGAGCGGCGCAGGCCCTCGCGGGTGGCGTGGGCGCGTCCCATGCTGTAGGCGACACGCGCCCCGTCGAGGAGTTCGCCGGTGGTCAGCAGCCGGGGCCCGGCCAGCGCGCCGGCGGCGACCGCCTCCCGGATGCGGGCCTGCTCGTAGGCGAAGCCGCCCAGGGAGACGGCCGTGGTGATGCCGTAGGCGAGCTGGAGCGCGGTCTGGCGGCCGCCGTAGGTGGTCTGCCAGGGGTGGGTGTGCGCGTCCCACAGGCCGGGGATCACCGTGCGGTCGCTCGCGTCGACACGGCGCGCGGCCGGTCGGCCGGCCCGGTGCGGGGCGACCTGCGCGATGCGGCCGTCGCGCAGCACGACGTCGACGTCCTCGCGGACCTCCGCGCCGGTGCCGTCCCACAGGCGCCCCGCGTGCACCACCGTGCCGGCCGCCCGCGGCCTGCGGTACTCCAGCGGGACGCGGACCGTACGGGGCGCGCCGCCGCCGACGTCGATCAGGCGCAGTCTGCCCGCCGACAGGTAGAGCACGGTGCGGGCGTCGGCGGACCACGACGGGTGGTCGGCCGGCTCGGTGGTCAACTGACGCGGCGCGCCGTCCGGGGTGCCGTCGGCGCGCACCGGCAGCAGCCACAGCGCCGACTCCACGATGACGGCCATCCAGCGGCCGTCCGGGGACCAGACGGGCCCGGAGTCGTAGCGGTCGGAGAGCGAGAGGTGGGGGGTCGGGGCGTGCAGGGTGGCGGTCCCGTCGGTCGTGTCCACCACCCGGACGAGGTGGTGGCCCTCGCGGAAACGGAGGTTCAGGCGGTTGCGGTCGCACAGAGCCACGTACCGGCCGTCGGGCGACCAGCTGGGACGGCCGGGCAGCCCGCCCGCGGCGAGCGGTGCGGCCAGCACGCGCTCGGTGCCGTCCCGCAGGTCGCGCACCACGAGGTTGCCGGACATGTCCAGGCAGGCCAGCCGCGTCCCGTCCGGCGTGAGCGCGGGGAAGACGCGCCCGCCCCCGGCGAGCACGGTCTCCGCCCCGGAGCCCAGGTCACGGCGGCGTACGGTGAACAGCCCGTCGCGGTCGTCGGCGTACACCAGCCCGGTGCCGTCGGGCGTCCACACCGGCCCCGTCACATAGCGGGTCGCGGGAACCTGGAGCACCTTGCGCGGTGCGCGTCCGGACGTCGTGTCCGCGGTCCACAGCGCGTTCAGGGCGGCGAACGCGACACGGCGGCCGTCCGGCGACAGCGCGGGCAGGTGCGGGGCCCGGACGGGACGGGCGCCGGCGCCCTCGAAGTCGTACGCCTTGCCGCGGTAGCGGGGGCGGTCCACCGGCAGCGTGGCCGTGAACGGGATCTCCTCGCCCGCACCCGGCGCGTCCGGGTCGACGAGCCGGAACCGCCCGTCGACCGTGAGCAGCAGCCGCCCGCCGCCCACCCAGCGCGGTGGCGCGGGCTGGACGTCGCCCGCGACGGCGACCGGAGCGCCGTCCACCACGAGGGTGCAGGACGCCGAGGGGCTGGGCGTGGTGCGCAGACAGGCGAGCCGGCCGGAGGGCGCGACGGCCGGGGTCATGAGCTGGGCGCCGGAGTCGTCGGTGTGCTCGACGCGGACCGGGCCGGAGCCGTCCGCGGCCACCGCGGCGACGGTGCTCGCGCGCAGGGCGCCGGACGCGGTGGCGGTGGCCCGCACGAACAGCACCCGCTCGCCGTCGGGCGACCAGGCCGGGTCGAAGTCCTCGTGGGCCGGCGCCCCCGCCGGGTCCTGACCGGGCCGCCCGGTGAGCCGGGTCAGCGCGCCGGTGCGCACGTCCACGACCCAGATCCGGTACGGGGCACCGGCCACCGGGTCGCCGCCGCGCTCGGAGGCGAACGCGATCCGGGTGCCGTCCGGAGACCAGGCCGGGCCCCGGTCGTCCCACGGGCCGTGGGTGAGCTGCCGCAGCCCGGTGCCGTCGGGGCGCAGGGTCCACAGGTGGAAGCCTCCGCCGCGGTAGGCGCAGACGACCAGGCGGCTGCCGTCGGGGGAGAACTGCGGGCGGGTGGGTTCCAGGCCGGCCGTGGTGAGCGCGACGGCGGTGCCGCCGTGGCGGGGGACGGACCACAGCACGCTCTGCACCTCGGCGACCAGCCGGTCACCGGACGGGGCGAGGGTCGCGGAACCGCCGGTGGCAGCGGTGAAGGAGAGGGTGACCGGGTCGGCGGCGGCGGCCCCGACCGGCGTGGTGACGGTGGCGACCGCCGCGGCCGTCGCGGTGGCCGTCGCCGTGGCCTGAAGGAATCTGCGGCGGGTGAGGGGGACGCCGCGAGTGGCGGCCCAGGGGTTCGTGACGGTGCTCGCGGTGGTGCTCGGGACGGTGTCTGGGGTGGTGCTCGGGACGGTGTCTGCGGTGGTGCTCGGGATGGTGCCTTCGTCGGTTCCTGAGATGTCCAAGGAAGCTCCCAGCGCGCGGAATCGGTGTACCGGACGGCACACGGCACTGCGGGCAACGTACGGGCCGGAGCCGGCTTCCGCGCCCCGCTCCGGAGGATCCGCGCAGATCTTCACCCCTGTGTGCGGGGTGGTTCAAAGGGCATGCCCCGCGACGGTCCGCGCTCCTGCCCTAACCTATGCCGGGTGAACGCACCGGGGGACATGATCGACGGACGCTTCGAGCTGCTCGAACGGCTCGGCAGCGGGGGGATGGGCACGGTCTGGCGGGCCCGGGACACCGTGCTGCACCGCGAGGTCGCCCTCAAGGCCGTACGCCCGGACGCCGAGGCCTCCGAGGCCGTGCGGGAACGGGTGATGCGCGAGGCGAGGGCGCTGGCCCGGCTCAGCAACCCGTACGTGGTGACGGTGCATCAGATCATCGAGGCGGATCCCCATCCGTGGATCGTGATGGAACTCGTACCGGGCGTCTCGCTGCAACGGCGCCTCGCCGACGGCGCGTTGACGCCGGCGGAGGCGGCCCGCATCGGCCGGCAGCTGCTCTCCGGGCTGCGCGCGGCGCATGCGGCCGGCATCCAGCACCGGGACGTCAAGCCCGCCAACGTGCTGGTGCGGCCGGACGGCACCGCCGTCCTCACCGACTTCGGCATCGCCGCCCTCCAGGGCGCGACCGGGCTCACGGTCACCGGTGAACTCGTCGGCTCCCCCGAGTACATGGCGCCCGAGCGCGTCCGCGGCCGCGGCGACGACCCGGCGGCCGACCTGTGGTCCCTCGGGATCGTCCTGTACGTGTGTGTGGAGGGCGTCAGCCCCCTGCGCCGCGAGACGACCCTCGCCACGCTGGCCGCGGTCCTGGACGACCCGGTGCCGCCGCCCGTCCGCTCCGGCCCCCTCGCCCCGGTCCTGCGCTCGCTCCTCGTGCGCGACCCCGCCGCCCGCCCCGGCGCGGAGCGGCTGGACGCGCTGCTGGCGCAGGCCGAGTCGGGCACCCCACCGCACTGGGGCCCGCCGGCGCCGCCGGCTCCGCCCGTGCCGGCTCCGGCGCCGACCCCGACGCGGC
>NZ_JBHMCY010000009.1:0-76882 GCF_042430725.1 Streptomyces cinereospinus
CCTCGCGCCCGCAGGCCCTTGACAGCCCGCCCCAACCGCAAACTTCACGGCCTTGCGACTAGCCCGAGGCCGGTAGCGTTCGGAGTTTTCGGTGTGGTTCACGTTGACGACCTAAGCCCAGTCAGTTGGCGGCGGTCATGAACCGGTGGTCGCGCGCCGCGCACTCGGCCCTCACCCGACGCTCGGGTCGGCGCCGTCATCGGCGGGTCGTGGGGCTGCGGCGGTGGCCGTCAGGACGAGGACGGCGAGGTCATCGCGCAGTCGTTCGCCCCACCAGCGCTGGGCGTCGTCCATCAGGGCGGTGGCCATGTTCGCGGCGTGGCCTGCCGTAGTGGTGGACGGCAGAGAAGCGAGGATGGCGGTGAGGTCTTCCGGGTCGCGCTGGTCTGCGGCGCCGGCTCCTTCGGTGAAGCCGTCGGTGTAGAGGACCAGGGTGTCGCCGGGAGCCAGTTCCACTTCGGTGACCGGGTGGTGCGGCGTGTCCAGGACGCCCAGCAGGGCACCCCGCGTCTCCAGCGGTGCCGTAGCACCGTTCGCTCGCTGCAGGAGCGGTGCGAGGTGGCCGGCGCTGGCGATCTGCAGGCGGACGGGGGTGCGGGTGGTGTCGATGACGACGTAGACGAGGGTGCAGAAGGGGGCCTTCTGGCGGCGCAGTGCGTCATTGACCAGGTTGAGGACGTGGGTGGGGTCGCTGGTGTGCTGGGCGGCGGCCCACAGGGTGTGGCGGACCAGGCCGGTGATGGCGGCCGCGTCGGGGCCCTTTCCGCAGACGTCCCCGAGGACCAGGACGTGGCGGCCGTCGGGAGCGGTGAAAGCGTCGTAGAAGTCACCGCCGACGTGCAGGCCCTGACTGAACGGGGTGTAGCGGGCGGCCAGCTCGAGGCCGGGCAGGTCGGGCAGAGTGGGTGGGAGCAGGGGGCGTTCGAGGGCGCGGGTTGCGTCGCTGAGGCGGTTGAGCAGGCGGTCCTGTTGTGTTCCGACGGCTATCTGGTCGGCGATGTTTTCCAAGGTGGTCAGGGTCGAGCCGGGCAGTGCCAGGCGTGTGGTCAGCGACAGCACGCCGAGCAGCTCTCCGCCCGAGACAAGGGGGAAGGCGGCCAATGAGCCGGGAACGTCTGTGAGGTGTGAGGCGTGCGAGCCGGTCGGGGGCGAGGCGTCCAGTTGCGGACGGCGTGCCGCGACGACCTGTTGCACCAGGGCGCGTTGAGCCGTCTGACAGAAGGATGTTTCGGGCGAACCGGTGTCGTCTGCGGCGCAGATGGAGTGGGCCAGTTCACCGCGGGTGTTCAGGTTCCAGATGCAGACGCGGTCGGCGCCCAGGCGGTCGGTGGCAGCACGCACGCACCGGCGCAGGCGTTCGTCCAAGGGCCCTGGCGCCGTCATGGCGGCGGCGACTTCGGCGGTGAGCAGGGCGTGGCTGGTGCGTTCGGCGAGTTTGCGCTGGGCGTGCAGACGGTCGGTGACATCCTCGATGAGGACGAGGGTGCGGCTACGACCCTCGGTGTCCAGGACGTGTCGGACTGCCACGCGCAGGGCCTGGGACGTGCCGTCGCCGCGGACACGTTCGAAGACCGTGTCGGGCTCGGCCTCCCGGTGCTGCCCGGGGGTGGTCAAGTGGTGGTGCAGCGCGGTGCGCTGGTCTTCCGGGAACAGGTCGGTCACCGGCCGGCGCACCGAGTCCGGCTCGGTCAGCTCCAGGACGTCGGCGGCTCGCTGGTTCCAGGCGATCACCTCGGTGCCGTCCAGCATGAGCGCACCGATCGGGGCCTGGGCCAGGAACTGGCCCATCAGCCGCTCCCCCAGCTGCCGGGCGATCGAGGTGCCCGAGGACAGCCGCTGCTGGGCTGCCGCCTGCGCCGCGGCGTGCGTCTGGCGGTGGGTGAGCTGCTGCAGCAGCTCACCCACCACGTGGGGTATCCGCTGCGCTGTCGCGCGGTCTTCCACTCGGTGAACGACCTCGGAGGAGAACAGAAGCGGGAGTACGGCGAGCTCCTCGTGCGTGGTGGGAGTGGCCGTCACGACTACCGTCAGATCCGCAGGATGCGGCCGCAGGGAGTGGACGACGCCGGCAGGCGCCGTGACGTTCTCCCCCAGTACCGCCAGCGTGGGCCGTCGCAAGCCGGGCGTTCCGCCGGTGTAGGCCAGCACGTCCTCGGCGGTGCTCTGGATGATGTCGGCAGTCGTGGCCAGCTCGGCGGTGATGGCGTTGGCCGTCTGCGGGGGGAGGTCGACGAGCAGCAGCAGGGGCAGACTCGGGTTCACCGCTTCAGCCCTCGAGCAGGGGTTCGTCGAGCTGGGCACGGCCGGTCCACACCCGCAGCAGGTCGGTCGTGGGGGACATCACGTGCGCGGCGCGGGCGTCGCGCAGCATGCGGTGCAGGGGTGAGTGCTCGCCGTATCCGATACCGCCGACCAGGGTGAGGGCGTCGTTGATCGTGGCTTCAGCTGCGTCAGCGACCTCCGCTTTGGCGGAAGCCAGCCCGAGCAGAGCCTCCGGGCCGCCGATCTCCGCCTCGGCGGCGGCATGGTAGATCAGCCGTCGGGTGCGTTCCACGCGCGCCCACATCGTGCCCAGACGATGCTGGACGACCGGCTGCCCGGCAGCGGACCGGCCCACGCGCGACCCTTTGCGCCGCAGCAGATGGGTACGGGCCTCCACCAGGGCCGCCGCGGCGACACCGAGGTAGGTGCCGGCCATGGCCATTAGGAAGTAGGGGGCGACGACGTTGAAGACATACCAGATCTCATCGCCCTCCTTTCCCAGAAGGCACCAGTCGGCGATTTCGGCACCATGCAGCTTCAGCCCGCGTGAGGCGTTACCGCGCATACCGAAACCCTGCCAGGCCGGCCCCCACTCCAGTCCCGGCACGGTGGCGTCGACCACCGTGCACGAGAACTGTCCCGGCGGCTTTCCCGGGCCGGCAGCCAACGTGGACAGGACATAGGAATGCGCGTGGCCGGCATTGGTCACGAAGCTCTTCGCCCCGGTCAGCCGCAGCCGGTCGCCCCCCACACGCTCCATACGGGTCTGCGGCAGCCAGAACTCCCCACCCGTCCCCGGCTCGGACAAGGCCAGAGTCGTCAGATGCTCGCCGGCCCCGATCGGCTCCAGATACTGCTCCCGCTGCCGGCGGCTGGCCTTCGCAGCGATCACCGCCGAGCCGACAAGGTGCATACCAAAACAGATCGACGTCGAGGCACAGGCGCGCCCCGTCGCCTCACCGACCTGCGCCACCGCCAACAGGCCGTGTCCCATGCCTCCGCACTCGGTCGGTACCACCAGCCCACCCAGTCGGTACCGCAGCACGGCCATACCCTTGTCCGGCCATCTGTGCTCCTCGTCCACGGCCGCAGCCTCTGGGGCCAATACCTCCTCGGCGATCTCCCTGGCCATCGCCACCGCAGCCCCGAGCTCCACTCGCACCACCGCTGCACTCCGTTGCTTCACAGGGCCCGGTCGACAGCGTCAACGGGCACGACACTCCTCCTCGGCGCACTACTGCCAGACGCCCGTACCCCTCAACCGTACGGCGTACTCGATCGTCACCGAGTAGGCAGTGCCCGCTCGCAGACGTTGAGGTCGATGACCCCCTGACGGAAAAACAGGCTGTTACCTGCCGTAGCACCCGGGAACACGACCCCCGTCCACCTGGCCGCCGCCCCCGCACCACTCGTGCGGAGGCGGCACAGCGGAAGAGGAGACTCCATGACCAAGGCGCGAGACATCATGACCGGCGGAGCCGAGTGCGTCGGTGCCGAGGAGACGGTGTTGGACGCGGCCCGCAAGATGAAGGACCTCGGGGTCGGGGCGCTGCCCATCTGCGGCACGGACAACGAGCTGAAGGGTGTTCTGACCGATCGGGACATCGTGGTGAAGGTGCTGGGCGCGGGTAAGGACCCCGCCACCTGTCCGGCCGGGGAACTGGCCCAGGGTGAGGCCGTCACCATCGGCGCCGATGACGACGTGCAGGAGATTCTGCGCACCATGACCGACCACAAAGTGCGCCGCCTGCCGGTGATCGACGGCCACGACCTGGTCGGCATGGTCGCCCAGGCCGACGTCGCCCGCTCCCTGCCCGACCCACAGGTCGGTGAACTGCTGCAGGCGCTGTCCACTGACTGATACCGTCCCGCTGCCATGCCTCGGCCGCCCTCATCCCGGCGGATACGAGGAATCGCCGGGATGGGGCTCGGGGCAAACGGGACCGTACCTGCCCAGTGCGATCGCCCACACCGCCATGTGATGCCTCGGCATCGGTCGTGTCACGCTCTCACCATGGGCTGTGCGTGAAGGCGTCATGCTCACACAACTCAGGGACACGCTCCGCTCGGGGGTCTCCTGGAAACGTCGGCGCCGGTCAGTGAGGCGCACCCGGAGGGCTGCCCACCGGAGTCGGCTGAGCGACCGGCGGTCCGGCGGTTCGCTCGGTCGCCGGTAGTCGAGGGCTGACATCGGCCAAGCCACGTCCGCACGGTGTCGGCAGGGATGGCCAGATCGACGAGGCCGTTTACCCGCCCCGGCGCAGGCAACCCGTCCCTGCGTCATCGGGTGTTCGAACGACCGGTGCCAGGAGGAGACGA
The DNA here is from genome assembly GCF_042430725.1 of Streptomyces cinereospinus. Lineage (NCBI taxonomy): Bacteria > Bacillati > Actinomycetota > Actinomycetes > Kitasatosporales > Streptomycetaceae > Streptomyces > Streptomyces cinereospinus. The sequence goes on from NZ_JBHMCY010000009.1 coordinate 4,582, forward strand.
CCATGCCTGCAGGATCCAGTTCCAAGCGCGAGCGTCAGTACGAGCACATCAAGGACAGCGCCGAGGAGCGCGGGGCCTCCCAGGGCCGGGCCAAGGAGATCGCCGCCAGGACCGTGAACAAGGAGCGTGCTCGCTCCGGTGAGGCGAAGTCCGCCAGCCGTAGCTCCACCAAGGGCAAGTCCCCGTCGCAGCGCGGCGGTGAGAAGTCCGGGTCCTCGCGCGGCGGAGGCTCGGACGGGGGCCCCACGCGGGAGCAGTTGTACCAGGAAGCGAAGAAGAAGGGGGTCGAGGGCAGGTCCACGATGAACAAGGACCAGCTCGCCAGGGCCCTCGGCCGGAGCTGACCCCTCCTCGCGCCCTGCCTCAGCCTTCTTCCAGCTTCCGCGCCCTGGGAGGCTGAGCGTGCTGGGAGGCTGAGCGGAGGAAGGATGCCGAACGCCCCGTCGGCCAGGCGGGACCGGCGCTGCCGGCGTCGGCTCGGCCGCCGACAGCGCCGCCCGCTCAGGACTTGTTGTCCGGTTCGTTGCGGCGAGTACCGAACTCTTTGTGCCCGTTCGGGCAGGTGGGGATCTTGTCCCCTTCCTCGACATGGACTTTCTCGCTGCAACTCGCGCAGTAGAAGTCGCCCGTCTTCTGTGCCTTCTCACCCGCTTTTGCCGTCATGAGCGGTCACCTCCGCGCTCCTGGTCCGTCGCAACCCGACCCTGCGTGCCCGCTGTGGTCGCCGCTCCCGTCCCTGCCGCTTCACCGAGGCCGGGTGCGACGGAGCCGTCCCCCGCGACGCCGAGTGCGACCTTCGTCCAGCCGGGCTCGCGCCGGTCGAAGCTCCGGTAGGCGTCCAGCGCGTCCTCGGTTCCGACCCAGCGGGTGATCAGCGGCGTGGGGTCGAGACGGCCCGCGGCGACCATGGACACCAGGTCCGGTACATAACGGCGGTGATTGCAGTTGCCCATCTTGAGCGTGAGGTTCTTCATGAACGCCTCACCGAACGGGTAGTGCTGCACCTGGGGCGGGTAGACCCCCACGGTGCCGATCGTGCCTGCCTTGGCCGCCATCCGCACCGCCCAGCGGGCCGCCAGCGACGGCGCGTCGCCCGGCACCCACGTCCCGCCGTCCGGGTTCTGTTCCGGGGCCGCCTCGTCCCGCTCGTGGTCGAACTGCTCGCCCTGACTGCGCAGGGCGTCGGCCGCCGGCCCGTGGGACGGGCGCTGGGCGTCCACACCCACGGCGTCGATCACCCGGTCCGCGCCGATGCCGCCGGTCAGCCGCACCACGGCCTCGACCGGGTCCTCGGCGTTGAAGTCGACCGTCTCGGCGTGCTGGTCACGGGCCAGCTCCAGCCGGTCCCCCACACCGTCGACGACGATGATGCGTCCGGCGCCCTGGATGCGGGCGCAGGCGATGGCGGCCTGTCCGATCGGCCCGGCCCCGACGATCGCGACCGTGTCCCCCGCGCCGATCTCGGCGAGCCGCGCCCCGAACCAGGCGGTGGGGTAGATGTCGGAGAGCAGGATGGCCTGGGCGTCGTCCACGGTGTCCGGCAGCGGGACCAGCCCGACGTGGGCGTACGGGATCCGGGCGTACTCGGCCTGGAGCCCGTCCAGTCCCCCGGCGGCCTCGGGACCGCCGAAGAAGACGGTGCCGGCCCGCGGGCCGCCGGGGTTGGCGTTGTCGCACTGCGCGTAGTAGCCGGCGCGGCAGTAGCTGCACGTGCCGCAGGCGACGGTGGACGGCACCACCACGCGGTCACCGGGTCGGAGGTTGCGCACGCCCGGCCCGGTCTCCTCCACGACTCCGACCGCCTCGTGGCCGAGGATGCGGCCCTCCCGCATGCCGGGCATGGTGCCGCGGATGAAGTGGAGGTCCGTGCCGCAGATCGCGGACGTCGTGATGCGCACGATCGCGTCGTGGGCATCCTCGATCTTCGGCTCCGGCACGTCGTCCAGGCGGATGTCCCCCAGTCCGTGCCACACGACAGCCTTCATGCGTGCCCTCCGTTCCTCACGTGCCCGGCCGGCCGGCCGCGGACGGGACAAGCCCGACCGCTGCGGCCGAGATGCGCAACCGCTCCCGGAGTTTCCCTCCCGCCCGGCTTGAAACGGTGGCCGGCTCTGGCTCTCCCGGGCCGCTCGGGGCACGGCTCACTGAGGCGGAGCACCCAGCGGGCTCGCGGCCAGCGCACGCGCGGTGCCGTACAGGTTGGCGGCCATCGCGCGGCCGGTCTTGTGGGCCCAGTCGTGACCGCGCCCGTCATCGAGGTAGTCCGGGCCCGGGCCGGGGCCGAGGTGCCAGTAGGTCCACGACTGACCGGGGATGGTGGAGCCGATGTCGCACAGGGCCCCGTTGATCTCGCTGATCAGGTGGTGCGCGCCGTCCTCGTTGCCGGTGACGACGACTCCCGCGACGCGGTTGTAGGCGACGGGGCGGTCCTCGTCGTCCGTCTCGGACAGCATGGCGTCCATGCGTTCCAGGACGCGCTGGGCGACCGAGGACGGCCTGCCGAGCCAGGTCGGGGACGCGACGACGAGGATCTGCGCCTGCAGCAGCTTGGCGTGCACCGCGGGCCAGTCGTCACCGGCGGCGACGGCTTCGCTGACCACGCCGGGATGGATGTCGAGATCCACGGCCCGGACGTACTCGACCTCGACGCCTTCGTTCTCCGCCAGCCAGTCGCCGACGACCTGGGCCAGTGCGGCGGTGTCGGACGGCTCGGGGGACTTTTTCAGCGTGCAGTTGACCACCAGTGCCTTCATGACACAGCCGTACCCCGCTGCGGGCGGGCAACCCGGTCGTGCACCCGACCGGGCCAAAACGGCACCGCCGTGTCTTCGCCTCTGCGGGCGACGGCATCAACGCTCTGCCGGCGGCCTGGGGGAACGGACACGGGAGTCATCCACTCCCCTCCTTCTCATACTCGTTCGACAGCCGACTCGTCCTGCGCAGGAGCCGGGTCCGCTGCTCGGCCCCGCCCGCGACGAGCCGTCTTCAGGTCGTTCCGTCACGGTCGAGAGTTCCCCAGTGACCGGGCTGCTCGGTGACGATGTTGCAAGCCTCCGCGATGACGCTGTCGGCGACCCAGCCCAGAGGTCGGACATCCCTCACCAAGGGTTCGTTGTCCGGGCCACGGGCCGCCTCCCGGCCCCGCAAGAGCCATGGCCGGGTACGAGCATCCTTGATCCGGGGCAGATGGCAGTAGTCGTAGAGTCGACGGGCGACCCAGACGCGCGCGGGCCGCTCTCCCCACCAGTCCTCCACGTCCAGTGAACTGGCCGACAGGCCCGGCAGCCTCAAGCCGGTCAAGTCGTCTTTGCTGCTCGCACGCGGCAAGTCACGCGCCGGGCCGAGGGACCAACGCACGTAGAGGCCACGGCGGCCGGTGACCAGCCGAGTCAGCTCGTCAAGGCTGGTCACGGTGGGCAGGTCGGCGGTCTCACCCATGCGGTGGTAGTCCTGTACGCGCAACGATCAGGCAGAGACCAGGGTGGAGTTTCCCTGCGGGCGAGCGGCGGCCAGCTGGCGGTGGGCAGCGACAAGCGCGGCATCGATGTCGCGGGTGCCGGTTGACACACACAGTGTGTAGGCGACATCGTCCATGCGCTGGCGCACGTCGGGGCTGCCCTTCTCCGCCTGCAGGGTCTGCAGGGTCTCGTACTGCTCGATCAGGTTCGTGAGTACTGCGGGGTGTGCCATGAGCATCGCTGGTCTCCTGACCGACATGAATCACGTGGCCTGTACATCGATCGCATACCCCCCAAGCCGACCGTCATTCCCAGCCCGACCGCGGGCAGGTTGTGACGCTTTTTCTCGTGCGATTCTGAACGAGGTGCTGGTCATCACGGTGAAAGAGGATCCGACCATTGGCGGCCGGGCCGTCCAGCCCGAGGAGATCACTGCTCTTGCCGGTGCCCACAGGACCGGACCTGAGGTGATCTCTCTGCGGGAATCCGCAGGAGGAGTCGCAGCAGTCAGCGCGGTCCTACGCGCTCGCCGTCTGTGCGGCGGCCTCGGCATCCCGTTGGCCGTGGCCGCCCCCAGCGTGGCCGCACGACATCTCTTGGAGGCGAACGCCGACACCACCACAAGCGTGGTGGTGCACGCCGGCGTCGGCACCGCTGTTGCCGCCTCCGCGTTCACCACGGCAGCGTGACCGGCTCGCACGCTGAGGCATGTGAGGTTTCACGCGGGCTCCGAAAGGTCCGGGCGGACAGGGCTGCATGCTGGGCGTGGCGGAGGACATCGTCTTCTGCGCGCGCCATCACTCAGTCGGTGGATACGGCCCGCCGGCTGCGCAGGACCGCGACACCGGCTCGCGGCCCTCTGCCACTCCTCGGCGGCGGCCTGTACCGGCTTCTGTTCTCCCAACGTCCACAGGAGCACAGACACGGCGCCATACCCCGGCCCTTCGAGGTCAGCCGCGGACGATGTTCTGCGCCTGCGGACCCTTCGGTCCCTGCCCGATGTCGAACGTGACGCGCTCGCCCTCGGTCAGCTCGCGGTAGCCGCTGCCCTTGATCTCCGAGTAGTGAGCGAAGACGTCCGGCCCACCTTCCTGTTCGATGAAGCCGAAGCCCTTTTCGGCGTTGAACCACTTCACGGTGCCGCTGGCCATGCCGTACGTCCTTCAGTTCACACAGGGAACCGCCCGGGAGGGGCCGCCCCAGCGCCTGTGATCAGGTGCCTCAACCGTTCTACCCGCTGCTGGAAGTTTCATCCGGTACACCCGCGAGCACCAGCACCGCTCATGGAGTCAGCTCGTCCTGATGACTGCCTCGCCATTCGGAGAGCAGGACCGTGGCGTCGTCGTCGAGTTTCCCGCCGTGGTGGTCCATGACGGCCGCCATCAGCCGGCGAAGGGTCTCGTGCACGGTGTGCCGGCCGGAGTGGTGACGCTTGACGAAGTCCGCGAAACGCGACCGTCCGAACTGCCTGCCGCGGGCGTCACGCGCCTCGATCACACCGTCGGTGTAGAGCAGTACGCGGTCGCCGGGTTGCAAGTGCTCGGTGCACTCGGTCACCGGCAGACCCAGGGCGGTGCCCATGGGACCGGCCGGCGGACAGGCCAACTCGGTCGTCCACCGGTTGTCGCGGATCACGATCGGGAGGTGATGACCGCGGTTGATCCAGGTCAGCCGTCCGGTGTCCATGTCGAGATCGGCCAGGATGCCGGTGACGTAACGACGGCCTTCGAACTGCTCCAGGAGCACCTGTTCCACCAGTTCACTGCTCTCGGCCAGTGACGCACCGTGGCGGCGGGCGTTGCGGCAGGCGGCGACGGCGACGTTCGCGGTGATCCCGGCGGTGGTGTCGTGTCCCATGGCGTCGAAGATCCCCAAATGCAGCACACTGCCGGCCACGGCGTAGTCGAAGGCGTCCCCGCCCACCTGGTAGGCGGGTTCCATGACCGCGCCCACGGTGGCGCTGTGCCCGGCGTACGCGGGAGGCGGGGTGAGGTTCCACTGCATCTCCGCGGCCACGTTCATCGGCTCGGTGCGCACCCGACGGGCGTAGGAGTCGCTGAAGGAGCGCTTGCTGAGCAGGAGCAGGGCCGTCATCGACGCCAGATCGCGTAGGGACCGGCGGGTCGGTTCGTCGTCGGCGTCGGTGTCGGCCCGCAGTACGCCGAGGCGTTCCACGCCGTCGGTGACGGCCACCCACCACCGCCGTCGCCCGTCCGGCGCGTCGCCCGTCGCCGGCTCGGCGAGCAGATCCACCCGCTGGTACGCCTGGCCGGGCAGACTGCCCTGGACGGTGAACTCCTGGCCACCGCTCCCGGCGTCGCGCCCCTTGCCGGTGAGCTGGCGCAGTACCGTCTCGCGGATGTCGACGACGAAGACCGCCGTGTCGTATATCCCGACCTCGGCGACGCGGTCGGCGATCAGTGCCGGGATCTCCTCCAGCGTGGCGGTGTGACTGGCCTGCATCAGCTCCAGAAGCGCCGACGCGGCCGCAGTCCTGTCAAGCACGGAGGCCATCGCTGGAGCCGTCACTGTCACCGTGCGCCGGGACCGGCACGGTCTCGTACATCCGGCACGAGCCCTGCTTCCGTCCGCCGCGCTGGGTCATGCGCGCGACATCGGACCCGGGTTCACAGCTCATAAGAGACATCGGAAGCACGGGGCGGATCATCGGCATCGCAGCTCCACTCCATCCGGCATATGCCGAACACTCGCCTACGGCGATTCATACCCACACCGATCAGTCACATGCGCCGTCGTGACACGCAGGACACACGGCGCGTGAGTGACGTCCTCCGTACGCCGGCGCACATCGACACGGACGCCCTTTCGGTGGCTGCAAGGGGCTCCCGTACCCGTGTGTGCCAGGTGCTCCTGGCCGGGATGCGGACGCTGTCACCGCTCACCGGTCCGGCCGGGACATCATGGGGAGGATGGTCCGGCCGTTCCGGCTGGCCGGGCAGACCCCGGAACGGCCGACTTTGGCAGCATAGTGTCCGTGTCGGCCTCTGACCACTTCGCGGCGCGCGGACAGGCACTGCCGTCCGGGGACGGGATCAAGCACGCCAGGGCCGCGGCGGCGCACACTCGTCGGTTCCGTCTGACGGTGGCCGAGACGATGTCGTCCGATCGTCTCCAGCGCTTCGATCCTCGGGTGTTTCAGCCTTCGACGCCGGTGGCTGAATGGGACGCCCCGACGGGCTTGGACTCGGGTGAACCTCGTTGCCTCAGGTAGATGGCGAGGATGGCCATGGAGGCGACGGCCAGCAGCTCGGACTGCCAGTTCTGCAGGGTGCGGCTCCAGAAGTCCGCGGAGGAAAGGTAGTCGGTCCACGAGACGGGGGCCTGCAGTTGACGCAGTTGCTGTTCGTTGTAGGCGGCGACGCCCGTGACGGACTGGGCCAGCCAGGACAGCAGGAAAATGGTTCCCATGACCAGGCCGAGCGAACGGGAGTACACGGCTGCGCGCCAGTCGGTGGCCGCGGCCCAGCGTGGGGAGTCGCCAGTGGCGTGCTCGCCGACCATCTGGTCCTCGTCCGACTCGGTACCGGCCTTGCCGAGTTCCTTGGATTCCGGTGAGCCTCGTTGCAGCAGGTAGACCGTGGCGAAGATGTAGAGGAAGAACTGCAGGTATTCCGACTGCCAGTTCTCCGTGACGTCGACGGCGAAGTCCGAGGTGGTCAGGTAGGCGCCCAGGCTGATGGGTGCCATACCCTCGCTGACGAGCTGGTTGTTGAACTCCGCGTGTCCGGCCACGGCCTGCCCGACCAGGGCGAGCAGGAACGTGAGCAGGAAGAACAGGCCCAGACTGTTGTGGCGCACGAACAGCCGCGCACGGCGCCTCCCCGGTGAGGTGCCCTTGCCGGACGTCGGTACGGCGTTCATCGGCGCATCAGTCCCAGCGCCATGAAGTACGCCAGTCCCACGGCTATCAGCAGGAGGGTCCCGACGAACAATGTCCTCACGGTCTTGTCACCCGCCTTTGATCTCGCACTGGTACGGCCGCTGGGGGCGCGGTCGGCATCCGGCGGCGGTCACCTTCCAGCCTTCGGGGAAGTGCGCCAGGAAGACGGTGTCGTGCTGGAGGACCACCCGGGCCTGGTCGCCGTACGTGTCCACGCTCCGCACGGCACCGGCCCGCGGAAGGTCCTGCTCACCGATCGCCTGTTCGCACCGGCTCTTGGTGGACTGCTCCAGCTCCTCCTTGGTGGAAGGCGCGAGGGCGGCGCACAGGACCGCACGCCGCCCGGTGTCCAACGCCCGTTCGAAGCGGACGACCTCCGCCGTGACGCCATCACGCCGCTCGGACGACGTCCCGCAGGAGCCGACGGTGACGAGAATCGCCAGCATCGCGGTCGCCACCCCGTACCGCCGTCTTGGATACCGCCTCCGCTGCTCCGTACCGGGACCGAGCGGAGCGCCGGCCCGTTCTGCCGTCTGCGCCGCCGTCATGCCGGAGTCGGCTCGTACGACCAGCGCAGCAGGGCCCCCAGCCCTCCGATCGGTACGTCCGGATCGTTGCCGTCCTCGTCCGAGGCGGGGACGACGAGAACGTCGGCGGCCGTGACGGCGGCGGCGCGCAGCAGCGCGTCGTCCGCGCGCACCGGCGTCGGCTCGCTCTCGCCGAGGGTCTGCGCGTCGGTCCGTCGCACCGCCACCTGGTCGGGCGCGGCACCCACCCAGGTCTCCCGGCCCAGGTCCGGTCCGCCGGGCCGGACCAGCAGGGTGTCGATGCGGTGCTCCCGGGCCGCCTCCACGAGGGCCGGCACGCCCTCGACCGCGTCCGTGGGCCGGTCGGCGCCCGCGCGTCCGGCGCGGAAGCGGTCGAGTGCCTCCTCGACTCGTCGGTGCCCGTGCCGGTGCCGGGCCTGCTCGACGGCCTCCTCCAGGGCTGGAGAGGAGGACCCGGCGGCTCGGCCTCCGTGTTCGGTCTGCACGGTGACCTGGCGGACGGCGTCGGGGAGCCGTTCGTACACGGCCGGCCGCTCGCGGGGATCGCCGGCCAGGACGACCAGATCGGCACCGCACTCCCCGTACGCGGCACTCAGCGCTTTGGCAATCTCGTCGGCGTTGTGCTCCCAGGTGTTCTCGACCTTGAGCTGGAAGTGCCGCTCGGACCAGTCGGACGACGCCGTACGGTGCACGGGATGCCGCTGTCCCTCGACCTGCCCCGCGTCCTGCGGGCCGGCCGCCCCGCGGAGCTCGAAGTCGGCGCCGGTCCGGTCGATGTACGCCACGAGGCAGACCGGGTCCTGGCCCGCCAGTTCCAGCAGCGGTGTCAGGCGGGGCAGCGGGGCCCAGGAGACGATCTGCCGCTGCGGCGGCCGGGACAGCCGGTGGCTGAGCACCACATCGCCGCCGGCCGCGAAGATCACTCGCCCCGCCGGGTCTTCCGCGGGCGTCATCCGCGTGAGGGCGTCGCGCACCGCTTCGACGGTCGCCGCGTCGGCACCCTCGTCCTCGAGCGTCCGGCACGCCTCGCGTACGGACAGCTCCCGACGCTTGGCGCCGGACTCGTCGTTCTGGGCGGGGTCGACGTACACGGTCGCCCACGGACCCGGGCGGTCGAAGAGCGGTTGCAGGGATGACAGCTGCACATTTCCTCCTTCGTTCACCCTCGTCGTCGGGCCGAGTGCCCTGGACGGGCGGGGCCACACGGCGCAGGTCATGTACCGGACCGGTCAGAGGCTGGTCAGGATCTGCGGGGCCAGATTCTTGATCATGGTGTTGGCCCAGCGCATCTGCCGCAGGGTCGCCGGGTGGCAGGCGGAGGCCAGGGCGAGCAGCTCGCCGTCCTTGCGGGCCTGTGCGGCCTGGGCGAGCATCTCCCAGTGCAGGGAGTTCTCCGCTGCGCCGAGGTGCAGTTCGCGCAGGTCGCGCAGGAGCAGGAGGCCGGGTTCGGGGCGGTGGGACAGCGCTTCGGACTCCTTCTCCCTGAGCGTGGACAGCAGGTGCGGAAGAGGCGTGCCGGTGGAATCGCCGATACCCAGGCCGAGGCGCCCGGCGGTGTCGGCCAGGCGCTGGGCGTGCTCGCGGGACCAGCCGGCCAGGTCCAGGGCGACGTGATGGACCTCGTGTTCCGTGCGGTGGCGCTCGGCCACGGTCGTCAGATGCCTGGCCAGATGCTTCTCGCCGTGGTGGAGGACCCGCAGGACGAATGTGATGCCGTTCACCGTGCCTCCTCCCGGAAGCTGTGCCACGTGGTGCCGGCCGACTCTGTGACGAACGCCGACCGGCCCCCGGTCGTGGGCGGCACGGCAACAGCACCTTGAGTCGGTGCGGGGGCGGACGCGGTGGTCGTCGGGGCGGGAGCCCTGTGGCCGTCGCCGCGTTCCACGAGGCGCAGCGCGGCCGCGGCGGTCTTGAACAGCGGCTGTTTGGAGACAGGGTCCCAGTCGGTGACGGTCGTCTCGTTCGCGGCCCGTCCAGGGGTGTCCCCGTCGGGGGCGTGCCCGGCTTCCGTGTCCCAGTAGCCGTAGTGGAAGGGGACGAAGAGCAGTCCCGCGCGGATGCCGGTGACACGCAGCCGTCCGCGCAGGGCGCCGCGGGGTGTGCCGACCTCCACCAGGTCGCCTTCGCCGAGTCCGAGCGCGGCCGCGTCGGTGGCGGACGCCTCCACCCATACGTCGGGGGCGGCCGCGTTCAGCTGGGGTGCCCGGGCGGTCTTGGTACGCGTGTGGAAGTGGTAGACGGTCCGGCCGGTGGTCAGCTGGAACGGGTACTCCTCGTCGGGCGCTTCGTGCGGCGGTAGGAATTCGGCCGCCTTGATCATGCCCTTGCCGTCGGGGTTGTGGGAGCGGTACTCGACGACCTCCTGTGCCGCGCCCGTCACCAGGTCCTTGCCGTACGACTCGCACACGTCGGGATGCGCCCAGCTGATGCCGTCGGTGTAGAGGCGCTCCGTTCCGTCGGGGGCCTGCTCGGTGCAAGGCCACTGGATGCCGCTCCCGCCGCGCAGCCGGTCGTAGGACAGACCCGTGTAGTCGCACGGCCGGCCCGCGCTGCACCGTTTCCACGCCTCGAACGCCGACTCGGGGTCGCGCCAGGTGATCAGTGGCCCGCCGTCCTTGTCGCGAAAGTCCATCCGGGCGGCGTAGTCGAGGAAGATGTCCAGGTCCGGCCTCGCCTCGCCGGGCGGGTCGACGGCCTTGTCGGACAGGTGCACCGTTCGGTCCGCGTTGGTGAAGGTGCCGGTCTTCTCTCCCCAGGACGCCGCCGGGAGGACCACGTCGGCCAGTTGCGCGGTCTCGGTCAGGAAGAGGTCCTGTACGACCACGAAGAGCCGGTCCTGCCCGAGGATCGAGCGGATCCGGGCCAGCTCGGGCAGGGACACCGCCGGGTTCGTTCCGCTGATCCACAGCATGCGGATCGAGCCCTGCTCGGCGTAGCGGAACATCTGCATGGCATGGGTGGGCGGCGCGTAGTGCGGGATGGTCTTCGGGTCGACGTTCCACACGCGCGCCAGGTCGGCGACGTGGTCGTCGTTCTGCCAGTTGCGGAAGCCGGGCAGGTCACCGTTGGCGCCGCACTCGCGGGTGTTCTGGGCGGTGGGCTGGCCGTTCATCTGCAGGACGCCGGCGCCGGGCTTGCCGAGCATGCCGCGGATCAGGTGCAGGTTGTTGATCTGGACGGCGGCCGCGGTGGCCTGGTGGGACTGGTAGACGCCTTGCAAGACCGTGGACAGCAGCCGGTTCGCCGTGCCGAGGAGTTCGGCCGCCTCGCTGATCCGGGCGGCCGGTACGTCGCAGATCCCGGCCGCCCATGCCGGGGTGCACTTCTCCACCCTGGCGGCCAGTTCCTCGTAGCCGACCGTGTGGGCCGCGATGTAGTCGTGGTCGACCCGGTCGGTTCGGATGATCTCCTGCAGGAGGGCGTTGAGCAGGGCGATGTTCGTGCCGAGGCGCGGGGCCAGGTGGACGGTGGCGTGGCGGGCCACCTGTGTGGGCCTGGGGTCGACGCAGACCAGGCGGGGCGGGTCGCCGCCGGCCAGCCGGTCCAGGACGCGCATCCACTGCACGGGCTGGGTCTCCGCGATGTTGTGCCCGAACAGGGCGATGACGTCGGCGTGGTCGATGTCGTCGTAGCAGCCGGGCTGCCCGTCACAGCCGAAGGACTCCTTCAGCGCCTCGGCGGCGGTGGAGGTGCACAGCCGGGTGTTGCCGTCCAGGTGGTTGGTGCCGATACCGGCGCGGGCCAGGACGGCGAGGGTGTAGTACTCCTCCAGGAAGAGCTGGCCCGTGGTGTAGAAGCCGATCGATCCCGGGCCGCGCTCCTCCAGCAGCTCCCGCGAGCGGGTGACCACCCGCCCCATCGCGGTGTCCCAGTCGCATTCCTCCAGGTGGCCGTCGCGCCGTACGAGTGGCCTGGTGAGGCGGTCGGGTGAGGCGTTGGCCTGCCAGGCGAAGAGGTCCTTGGGCCCGAGCCGGCCGTGGTTGACCCGGTCCTGTGCCCGCCCTCGCACTCCGGCCATGCGCCCGTCCACGACGGCGATATCCATGGCGTCCCCGTCGGAGTGGAGGACCGACGCGGTCTGCACCCATCGCTCCACCTGGTCAGGGCCGACACCTTCCGCCAGGTAGCTGTCGACGCGCGCGGGCCACGGCTCGTGCCGCCCGTACGGAGTTCGGGTACCCCAAGGCTCCGCGATCCGGTCCACCGATGAGTTCACGCTTGCCTCCCAGCACCCACTGCGGTCCCTGCGATGCCTCACGCACCACCGCCGCCGAGTACCCCCTTGCGGGAGGCGACGCACCCCGTTCCGGTCGCGGCGGGCTCACCTCGGTGACGTAGGGGAACCTCCCGAGGTGGCGTCGCCCGAACCGTGAGCGGACGGGCGGGATCGGCGGGCTGCCGGGAATCGGCCGGCGGCCGCCGGGACGGCCTGCCGACGATCCCAGGACTCCCCGCGCACGACGTCCGGGCCGAGCCCGACTGCCTGCCTCACCTGCGCACCGGCCATACGGGTCCCGCCATCAGATGGTCACGAGCAGCACGCGCATCCGGGTGCGCAACGGGAGTGTCATGAATTAGGTGGAAACTTCACCGGAAGGGACACCTGATGACGATCCAGAAGATTCACTCTCTCGAGACGGTGGGCGGCGTGTCGCTTGCCGTCGACGGGACGGCCGCGGACGGTGCGGACATGAGGAGAATGCCGGAGTCCGTGGACGGGCTGGGTCTGGACCTGCTGGACGCGCTGACGCTGCTGGCCAAGGAGAGGGTCCGCGGCGGCGGGCTGCGGCTGGTCGGTGAGGACGGTCTGCTGCCCGCGATCACGCAGCACCTGATGCAGGCCGCTCTGGAGGCCGAGCTGGAGGAGCACTTGGCCGCCGAGGCTGAGCGGGCCGGCGGGCGGGGCTCGCGTTCGGGCGGCAACGGCCGCAACGGGTACCGCACGAAGAAGGTGATGAGCGAGGTCGGGCCGATCACGCTGCAGATCCCCCGCGACCGGCTGGGCACCTTCCGGCCCCGCATCCTGCCCAAAGGGGCCCGTCGTACCGGCGCCCTGGACGAGATGGTCCTCTCGCTGACCGCCCGCGGCATGACCTCGGGCGAGATCGTCGCGCACCTGGACGAGGTGTACGGGATGAAGACGTCCAAGGAGACGATCTCCACGATCACCGACAAGGCGTTGGACTCGATGAACGAGTGGCGCACCCGTCCCCTCGACGCGATCTACCCGGTCGTCTTCATCGGACGCCATCCACGTCAAGATCAGGGACGGGCAGGTCGCCAACAGGCCCATCTACGTGGCCATCGCGGTCACCGCCGACGGCTACCGCGAGATCCTCGGCCTGTGGGCCGGCGACGGCGGCGAGGGCGCCAAGTTCTGGCAGCAAGTCCTCACCGACCTGCGCAATCGCGGGGTCAGGGACGTGCTCATGCTGGTCTGCGACGGACTGTCCGCCCTGCCGGACGCGGTCGCGAACGTGTGGCCCCAGACCGTCGTGCAGCGCTGCGTCGTTCACCTGATCAGGCAGAGCCTGCGCTACTCCTCGAGGCGGGACTGGCCCGAGGTCGCCGCCGACCTCAAGCCCGTCTACACCGCCGTCAACGAGGCCCAGGCCCGCGAGCGCCTCGACGAGTTCGACGCCAAGTGGGGCCACAAGTACGGCAGTATCGCCACCGTCTGGCAGCGGGCCTGGAGCGAGTTCGTGCCGTTCCTGGCCTTCCCCGACGCGATCCGCGAGGTCGTCTACACGACCAACAGCATCGAGTCCCTCAACGCCCGCTACCGCCGCGCGGCCACCGCCTGCGGACACTTCCCCAACGAACAGGCGGCACTCAAGAGGATCTACCTCGCCACCCTCGCCCTCGACCCCTCCGGCCGCGGCCGCAAGCGCTGGAACAACAAGTGGAAGGCAGCATTGAACGAGTTCGACCAGCTCTTCGACGGCCGCCTTACCGCCGGACGGGTATAGGCCAGTCGGACCAACCAAAAACCTGCAGGCCAAAGGGCCTAAAAACACCTAAATCATGATAGACCCTGCGCAACCGCATCCGGAAGCGGCGGCCGTAGGGCGGGGGGGTGCCTCTATGTCTTTGGTCAAGGCATCCCTGTCGGGTTTGGGGTGGTTCGGGGTTGCTGGGGTTATGCGGCGAGCTCGACGTCCGCGGGCGTGCGGGATTCGTAGAAGGTGCCGTCGCGGAGCATGGCGAACAGGACGCTGATGCGTTGGCGGGCGAGCCGGAGGAGGGCTTGGGTGTGGGTTTTGCCGCGGGCTCGTTGCTTGTCGTAGTAGATGCGGGAGGCTGGATCGGCATTCATGCAGGCGAAGGCGGAGAGGAACATGGCGCGTTTGAGCTGGCGGTTTCCGCCTCGGGGTGCGTGTTCGCCGTGGATCGAGGTCCCGGACGATTTCGTCGTGGGTGCGAGGCCGGCGTAGGAGGCGAGGTGGGCGGCGGTGGGGAAGCTGGTGCCGTCGCCGACGGTGACCAGCAGGACGGCGGCGGTCCTGACGCCGACGCCGGGCATCGACGTCAGGACCTTGGAAAGAGGGTGGGCCTCCAGCAGGCTGTTGATCTGGGCTTCCATCGCCCGGCGCTGGGTGTGGACGGCGGCGAGCTGGCCGGCCAGGGAAGGGATCACGATGTCCAGGGTGCCGGTGCCGGGGACGACGACGGTCTGCTCGTCCAGGGCGTCGAAGACGTCGTCGATCAGCCGGGTGGCCATGCGCGGGGCTTTCGGCCGGATGAGTTCGACGAGTCTGCGGCGTCCGGCTTTGCGCAGGGCGGCCGGGGATCCGTGGCGTTCCAGCAGCCAGGTCACGGCCTGGTGGTCGAGGCGCGGGCCCAGGACGCGTTCCAGGCTGGGGTGGAACTGGGTGAGCAGGCCGCGTATCCGGTTGGAGGTGCGGGTGGCCTCGGCGGCGAGGTCCTGGTCGAAGCCGGTCAGCACGGTCAGCTCGGCGGTGATCTCGTCGGTCAGTTCCAGCGAGCGCAGGGTGTGCGGCATGGTGCGGGCGGCGTCCGCGATCACGGCCGCGTCCTTCGCGTCGGTCTTGGCCTCGCCGGGGTAGAGGTAGGCGATCCGGCGCATGGCCAGGCCGGGCAGGTAGGCGACGCGGCAGCCGGCGTCCCGGGCCACGGTCAGCGGCAGGGCGCCGATCGAGGCGGGCTGGTCCACGATGACCAGGACCGTGCCGAACTTCGCCGCGAGCTTGTCGAAGACGGCCCGCAGCTTCGGCTCGCTGTTGGGCAGCGGCTTGTCGAAGACCTTCTTCCCGGCCGGGGTCAGCCCGTGGCCGTGGTGAGCGGACTTGCCGACGTCCAGGCCGAGGAACACGCCCACGTCTTCGATCTCGAACATCGCGCCCTTCCAGTGGCGTTGGTGGTGCCGGCCTCAGCTCGGGTGTCGTGCTCGCGCATCCACGTTATGCAGACCTGCCGCCCGCGAACCGTCCGGCATTGCACCGGACCGGGCGGTGGCCGGACCTCTGATCAGCGTCTCCGACGGACACCCCCGGACCCGGTGACACCACCCCCCAGGTCATGCCTTCGACAGGGGGACACAGTCATGCCGAGCCCGGAGGCCAGCGGCCCTCTTGCAGGACCGCGAAGAACATAACGGGGGCGGGGACTGCGGCGGGCGCGCAGCAACCCTTGCCCTGCCAGGCGTCCCGGCCTTTCCCTCACCGCGATTGCGGCGATCACGAGGGCGGCGATCGGGTCGGCCCAGGACCAGCCGAGGGTGGCGTTAAGCACCAGACCGACCAGCAGCACGGCGGACAGGTAGGTGCACAGCAGCGTCTGCTTGGAGTCCGCGACCGCGGAAGCGGAGCCGAGCTCACGGCCGGCCTTGCGCTGGGCGGCCGACAGGAACGGCATGATCGCCAGCGACAGAGCCGCGATGACGATGCCCGGGATCGAGCGGTCCGCCTCGCCGGAACCGGTCAGCGCGCGGACCGCGTCGAAGGCGACGTATGCGGCGAGGGCGAAGAAGGAGACGGCGATGACCCGCAGGGTCGTCTTCTCCCGCGCCTCACGCGTGGCGTGCTCGCGGGCGGAGAACTGCCAGGCGACCGCGGTCGCGGAGGAGACCTCGATGACCGAGTCGAGGCCGAAGCCGATCAGGGCCGTGGAGGAGGCGATCGTGCCGGCGGTGAGGGCGACGACCGCCTCGATGACGTTGTAGGTGATGGTCGCGGCGACCAGCAGCCGGATCCGGCGGGCGAGGGCCTCACGCCGGGCGGGACCGGGGCCCAGGGATATGGATATGTCCGCGCTCACGCTCAGCAGCAGCCCTTCGTCCCGGCGTCCGCGCAGGACCGGTCGGTCTCCACGGCCACCACCGCGGTCCGCAGGTCGTCCAGCGCGTGCCCGAGGCGCTCGTCGGCCAGCTCGTAGCGGGTGCGGCGACCGTCGGGGACGGCAACGACCAGACCGCAGTCACGCAGACACGCGAGATGGTTCGACAGCCGGGTCCGCGAGACACCGAGAGCGTCGGCAAGGTCGGCCGGATAGGCCGGCGCCTCACGCAGGGCGAGCAGGATCCGGCAGCGGATCGGGTCCGCGAGTGCCCGGCCGAATCGGGTCAGCGCGTCGAGGTCGGTGGCGAGTTGCAGCATGGCCATCACAATACACAGAATCCTGAACTCAGGTAATCGTGAACCATGATGGCGGTGCACCACGGGCGACAACCCGGGACCTCGCTCAGTGACGGGCCATCAGGGCGAGCGTCAGCTGAGCGTCAAGACTGCCGCGCCGTGGGCACGGGGATTGCCGCGCCACCCGCGCGGGCACACCGCACCACCTCCCGGCCCACAGGCGGCCCCCCAGGTCAGACAGTGTTCGCCGCACACACGGCACGCTTCACGTCGTGCACTTCGGGGAACAGGTCGAGAACAACCGGCCACACCTGCAGAGCGCAACAAAACCGCAGGTCAGATCCCCTTCATGGCGGGCTCAAGAATCGCGACGCACTCCACGTGCGACGTCATCGGAAACAGATCGAACACCCGCAGCGTCCGCACCCGGTACCCCCCGTCCCGGAAGTACCCGATGTCCCGGGCCAGGGCCGCCGGGTCGCACGCCACGTACGCGATCCGCCGGGCCCCCAGCGACGCCAGGTGCTCCACCGTCCGGCGTCCCGCGCCCGCCCGCGGCGGGTCCAGGACGATGAGGTCGGCCTCGGTGATCCCCGTGCGCGGCAGGACCGACTCGACCTTGCCCTGCTCGATCCGCACCCGGTCGAAGCCGGCGAGGTTGTGCCGCGCGTCCTCCACCGCCCGCTTGCCGGACTCGATGCCGAGGACCGCGCCCGACTCGCCGAGCCGGTCGGCCAGCGCGCCCGCGAACAGGCCCGCCCCGCAGTACAGGTCCAGCGCCATCTCGCCCTTGCGCGGCAGCAGGCCCTGCATCACGGCCGTGACCAGGGTGTCGGCCGCCTTCGGGTGGACCTGCCAGAAGCCCCCGGAGCCGACCCGGTAGGTCCGCCCGTCGGCGCGCTCCCGGACGAAGGGGCGCCCGTGGACGCGGTGCACGCCGCCGTCCTTCTCACCGACCCGCATCACCGACACCGGCCGGTCCAGTTCCACGATCGGCAGCCGCGCCCCGGGCCGCGGTGTGAGGATCACCTGCCGGTCCTGCGACCCGCTCGCCGCGATCGCCTCGACCGACGCCATGCCGGGCCACTCGCGCTTCTCGACGCCCAGCTCGCTGACGCCCTCGGCCGCGATCATGCAGTGGTCGATCGGCTCCACCTCGTGCGAGCGGTGCCGGCGCAGACCCGCGCGCCCCGCGCCGTCCACGGCGTACTGCACCCGCGTCCGCCACTGCGGCACCTGCCCCGCCGGCAGCTTGTCGCCCTCGGCCGGCATCACCGTGCCGTCCCAGCCCGCCTCCTCCGGCGTGAGCCCGGCGAGCCGCCGCAGCTGCTCGGCGACCACCTCGCCCTTCAGCCGCCGCTGCGCCCCCGGCCTGGCGTGCTGCCAGTCGCAGCCGCCGCACCGGCCGGGCCCGGCGTAGGGGCAGGGCGCCTCGATGCGGTCCTTGGACGCCGAGAGCACCTCGACCGCGTCCGCCCGCAGGAACCGGGCGTCCTCCTCGCCCTCGGTCACCCGGGCGACGACCCGCTCACCGGGCAGCGCGTGCCGGACGAACAGCACCTGCCCCGACTCGGTCCGCGCGATGCAGTGCCCGCCATGGGCGACGGGGCCGACCTCGACCTCGTACTCCTCCCCGACGAGCGATCCCACCTGCGGTTTCTTCGGTTCTGCCTGCATGGCGGGGGCGCTCCAGATACGAGAGGGGGTACGACCGGACAACAGCCCACCAGTCTACGTGCTCCCCCGCCCGCCGACGCCCAGCGCCGGCGCGCGGGCGGCGGCCCGCTCACTCCTTGCCGCTGGGCTCCCGGGGGCGCTCCTGCGCCGGCCCGCGCCGCACCGACCCGGGCGCGTTCCACTCCTGCCGCTTGCGGGCCCGCTTCTTGGCCACCTCCGACGACGCCAGCTGGTAGGGCACCGACGTCACCATCACACCGGGCGTGAACAGCAGCCGGCCCTTCAGCCGCAACGCGCTCTGGTTGTGCAGCAGGTGCTCGTACCAGTGCCCGACCACGTACTCCGGGATGATCACGGACACCACGTCCCGCGGCGACTCCCGCCGCAGGCTCTTCACGTACTCGATGACCGGCCGCGTGACCTCGCGGTAGGGCGAGTCCAGCACCTTCAGCGGTACGTCGATCCCGCGCCGCTCCCACTCCGCGTGCAGTGCCTTGGTGTCGGCCGGGTCGACGTTGACGCTGAGCGCCTCCAGGGTGTCCGAGCGCAGCAGCCTGGCGTAGGCCAGGGCACGCAGCGCCGGGCGGTGGATCTTGGAGATGAGGACCACCGAGTGCACCCGCGAGGGGCGGAGGCTGTCGTCGCTCGGGCCGTCGGGGGCGGCGAGTTCCTTGGCGACGTGGTCGTAGTGGCGGCGGATCGCGGTCATCGTCGCGTAGAAGATCACCATGCCGAGCAGCGCGACCCAGGCGCCGTGGGTGAACTTGGTGACCAGGACGACGACGAGGACCAGGGCGGTGAAGAAGGCGCCGAAGGCGTTGATCGCGCGGGAGCGGACCATGTGGCGGCGCTCGGCGGGGTCGGTCTCCGTGGCCAGATGGCGGTTCCAGTGCCGGACCATGCCGGTCTGGCTGAGCGTGAAGGAGACGAACACGCCGACGATGTACAGCTGGATCAGCCGGGTGGAGTCGGCCTCGTAGATCCACACCAGCAGGGCGGCGGCGCCGGCCAGCAGCACGATGCCGTTGGAGAAGGCGAGACGGTCGCCGCGGGTGTGCAGCTGGCGCGGCAGGTAGCGGTCCTGGGCGAGGATCGAGCCGAGCACCGGGAAGCCGTTGTACGCCGTGTTCGCGGCGAGGAACAGCACCAGCGCGGTGGCCGCCGCCAGCACGACGAACAGGAGGCTGCCACGGCCGAACACCGCCTCGGCGACCTGCGAGATGACCGGGTTCTGGACGTAGCCGGGGCCGACCGGCACACCGTTGTCGAGCAGGTCGTGGGCCGGGTTCTCGGCCATCCGCACGTCCGACGCCATGGCGAGGCCGATGATGCCGCAGAACATGGTGACGGCGAGCACGCCCATCAGCGTCAGCGTGGTCGCGGCGTTGCGCGACTTGGGCTTGCGGAAGGCCGGGACGCCGTTGGAGATCGCCTCGACGCCGGTGAGCGCGGCGCAGCCGGAGGAGAAGGCCCGCAGCAGCAGGAAGACCAGGGCGAAGCCGGCGAGCCCCTGCTGCTCGGGCTTGATCTCGAAGTCGGCCGTCGGCGCCCGCATGGTGTCGTCCAGCACCAGACCGCGGAAGGAGCCCCAGGCGATCATGATGAAGACGCCCGCGACGAAGACGTACGTAGGGATCGAGAAGAGCGTGCCCGACTCCTTGACCCCGCGCAGGTTCATCAGCGTCAGCAGCAGGATCACGGCCATCGCGCAGAGCACCTTGTGCTCGACGACGAACGGGATCGCCGAGCCGAGGTTCTCGATGCCGGAGGAGATGGAGACGGCGACGGTCAGCACGTAGTCGACCAGCAGGGCGCTGGCGACGGTGAGCCCGGCCTTGGGGCCGAGGTTGGTGGTGGCGACCTCGTAGTCACCGCCGCCGCTCGGGTACGCGTGCACGTTCTGCCGGTAGGAGGCGACGACCGTGAACATCAGCAGGACGACCGCGGCGGCGATCCAGGGGCTGAAGTGGTAGGCCGACAGGCCCGCGATGGACAGGACCAGAAGCACCTCGCCGGGCGCGTACGCCACGGAGGAGAGCGGGTCGGAGGCGAAGACGGGAAGTGCGACGCGCTTCGGCAGCAGCGTCTCGCCCAGCCGGTCGCTGCGCAGTGCGCGCCCGATCAGGATCCGTTTGGGCACGTCGGTCAGTTTGGACACAACAGAGGATCGTATGCCTTCGACCTGGAAGTCGCCCACCAGCCTCCCCGCATCTGCCCCCCGGGTGAAAAACCCGGCAGGTCAGGCCAGGGGTCCGGCGGGCGCCGACATCTTCATGCCTATATGACAAAACCTTCGTCGTGTGACCGCTCCCCGACCTGCTGGAGGCTCCATGCCCGCGACCGCAGAGCTCATCGGCGCCACCGCCGCCCTGGTGGGCCTCGGCATCCTCACCGTCCTCAGTGTCTGGAGCATCAGCCGCCGTTGATCAGGGGCGAAACCGTGCACGGGGGTCCCCGCCGCGGACCGCGCGTGTGTAGCTTGGTCAGCGGTCTGAGACCCTGTTTCAAGCCAAGTCAACATCTCCTGACCTCGGAAGGACGGTCGTGCACATCGTCATCATGGGCTGCGGCAGAGTGGGGTCCGCTCTCGCCCAGACCCTGGAGCAGCAGGGGCACACGGTCGCCGTGATCGACCAGGACCCCACCGCCTTCCGACGACTGGGCTCCTCGTTCGGTGGCCGCAGGGTCACCGGTGTCGGCTTCGACCAGGACACCCTGCGCGAGGCGGGCATCGAGGAGGCCGGCGCCTTCGCCGCGGTCTCCAGCGGCGACAACTCCAACATCATCGCCGCCCGGGTGGCCCGCGAGATGTTCGGCGTGGAGAACGTCGCGGCCCGCATCTACGACCCCCGCCGTGCCGAGGTCTACCAGCGCCTCGGCATCCCGACCGTCGCCACCGTCCGCTGGACGGCGGACCAGATGCTGCGCCGGCTGCTGCCGTCCGGGTCGGAGCCGCTGTGGCGCGACCCCACCGGCGGCGTCCAGCTCGCCGAGGTGCACGCCTCCAGCGCCTGGGTCGGCCACAAGATCAGCAGGCTCCAGGAGGAGACGGGGGTCCGGGTGGCGTTCCTCACCCGCCTCGGCGAGGCCATACTGCCCACCTCGCAGACGGTGCTTCAGGAGGGCGACCTGGTGCACGTGATGATGCGCAGTGACGATGTGGAGAAGGTCGAGGCGGCGTTCGCCGAGGGGCCCATGACGGGAGGCGGTCACTGATGCGCGTCGCCATCGCCGGAGCCGGCGCGGTCGGCCGGTCGATCGCCGGTGAGCTGCTGGAGAACGGCCACGAGGTGCTGCTCGTCGACAAGGCGCCGACCGCCATCTCGGTCGAGCGCGTCCCGCAGGCGGAGTGGCTGCTCGCCGACGCCTGCGAGATCACGTCCCTGGACGAGGCGGCGCTCCAGCGCTGCAACGTCGTGATCGCCGCGACGGGCGACGACAAGGTGAACCTGGTCGTCTCCCTGCTGGCCAAGACGGAGTACGGCGTCCCGCGCGTCGTCGCCCGCGTCAACAATCCCAAGAACGAGTGGCTGTTCAACGAGGCCTGGGGCGTCGATGTCGCGGTCTCCACCCCGCGCCTGATGTCGGCCCTGGTCGAGGAGGCGGTGAGCGTCGGCGACCTGGTCCGCCTGCTGCGCTTCAGCCACGGCGACGCCAACCTGGTGGAGCTGACCCTGCCGGACGAGTCGGCCCTGGCCGGCACCCAGGTCGGCGACGTGGAGTGGCCCGAGGACACCTCACTGGTCACCATCATCCGGGGCACCCGCGTGCTCACCCCGACCCAGGAGGACTCCCTGGAGGCGGGCGACGAACTGCTCTTCGTGGCCGCGCAGGCCCGTGAGGAGCAGCTGGAGGACCTGCTGTCGGTCCGCCGGGAGCACCCGGCCGACTGAGGCCGTCCGTCCCACGACGAGAGGGGGCGCCCTGCGGTCCGCAGGGCGCCCCCTCTCGTCGACGGTCCGGCGCCTACCCGGCCGAGGACCGGGCCTCGGCCTCGCGGCGCTTCTCCTCCGCCTCCATCTCGGCGAAGACATCGATGGGCGGCGGCGCCTTGGCCAGGAAGACCCAGGTCAGCCATACCGCCAGCAGGAAGGGCGGGATCTTCAGCGCGACCAGCACCCAGCCGAACTGGGTGGTGTCGGCCCACCAGTACAGCGGGAAGAGGATCGCGGACTTGGCGAGCAGGATCAGGCCCCACGCCCAGCTCGCCTTGGCGTAGGCCTTCTTGCGGCCCGGGTTGCGGGTGCGCCAGGAGAGGTTCTCCTTGAAGACCGGGCCGAGCATCAGGCCGATCAGTGGGACACCGGCCAGCGCGGTGATGATGTACGCCAGCGCCAGGCCCAGCGTGTAGAGCATGCCCGGCAGGTAGAAGTCCTTGGCGTCGCCGGTCATCATCGCGAAGACGACACCGAACGCGACGCCGAAGACACCGCTGAAGGCGTGCTTCGCGGTGTCCCTCATGACCAGGCGGACCACGACGAGCAGCAGGGACACGCCCAGCGCGGCGAGCGCCGACAGGTGCAGGTCCTTGTTGATCGTGAAGATGGACACGAAGAGGAGGCCCGGCACCACCGTCTCGATCATGCCCCGCACGCCGCCGAAGGCTTCGAACAGCGCGGCCTCCGTCACTGCCCGGGCTTCGTGCTCCGTGTCTTCGGTGTGTTCAGTCGGCTTGTCGAGCGACGTCACCGGCTACTCCCGTCCGAGGGGTCTCAGTTCGTACTTGGGGTTGAACAGCACCCGGCGGCCCCGGCTCATCGAGATCCGGCCCGATGCGATCAGCTTGCGCCCCGGTTCTATCCCAACGATGGAGCGCCTGCCGAGCCACACCACGTCCAGTGCGGCGGAGCCGTCGAACAGCTCGGCCTCCAGGGCCGGGACGCCCGCGCGCGGACGCAGCGTGACCGTGCGCAAGGTACCAGTAACCGTGACGATCTGCCGGTCATGGCAGTCACCGATGCGCGTACAGCCCGCGGTCTCGGCGTCCTCCCGCAGTTCCTCGGACTCCAGGTCCTCCTGCGACGAGGAGAGCCGGTCGAGCATGCGCCGGAACCGGCCCACCGGCTTTTCGGAACGAGGAACAGCACTCATGTCTGAAGCCTACCGGGGTGACTGACAGCAACCTACCCCCCGTCTCGTACCCCGGTGCCGCCGCCCGAACCGGCCCGCCGGTCCCCTCTCACCACTCGAACCGGTGGTCCGTCCCGGGCTCCGTGACGCGGTGCCGCGGACGCGAGAGGTCCGCCCCCCGGCTTCCGCCGCGGCTGCGCCGTGGACACCCGCAGGCCCGCCCCGTGCGGCGACGAGGGCCGCACCCCACCCGGGGTACGGCCCTCGTCGGTTCTGCCGTTGTCTCGCCGCTGTCCGCCGTCTCAGCGGACCTCGGTGATCTCCGGTCCGCGCTGGAGCTGGCCCATGCCGCCGGAGAAGCGGGAGCCCTGGTCGTCCTGCTGGACGCCCTCGGGGACCATCTGCGCGTCGTTCGGCAGCTTGAGGACGATGGGGTCGCGGGGCGCCATCGGTCCCTCGCCGCGGACCACGACCGTGTCCCGGAAGACGTTCTCCAGCAGCCCGGCCGCCTGCGGCTGCACCGCGCCCTGACCCGAGATCACACCGCGCAGGAACCAGCGGGGCCCGTCCACGCCGACGAACCGGACGACCTGGAAGCCGCCCGTGCCGTCCGGCAGCTGCACCGGCACCTGGGCCCGCAGCTCCCAGCCCAGCGGCCCCTCGACCTCGTCGACGATGCCGCCCTGCTGGGTGATGCCGGCGGCGATCTCCTCGCGGACCTCGCCCCAGATGCCCTCGCGCTTGGGCGCGGCGAAGGCCTGGAGCTGGACGGCGCTGTCCCGGAGCACGACGGTCGCCGCGACGATCGCGTCACCCGCGACCTCGACCCGCAGCTCCATGCCGTCCACGCCCGGCACGAACAGCCCGCCCAGGTCCACCCGGCCCTCGGCCGGGTCGCGCACCTCGGTGCTGTCCCACGGCCCGTCGGGACGCGGCCCCGGCTCCAGCCGCACCCGCTCGCGACCGACCTCGTCGTCCGCCTCAGCGTCGACGCTGTCGACGACCTGCTCGGCCTCGCCGGCCGCGTCCTCGGCGGCACCCTTCTTCTTGCGACGTCCGAACACGTCACTGTCCTTCCCGGTCGGATACGACCGCAGCGTATCGATTCCCACCCGCCTTGCCGCCGACGGCGGCATGACCGCTTGTGCCGCCCCCGTCGCCCACCGCGGCATGGCCGCCGGTGGACCCGAAGCCCCCCTCGGCCCGCGCCGAGCCGGGAAGCTCCGCCACCTCCTGGAAGCGGACCCTCTCGACCTGCTGGACGACCAGTTGGGCAACCCGGTCGAAGCGCTCGAACCGCACACTCTCGCGCGGGTCGAGATTCACCACGATCACCTTGATCTCCCCACGGTACCCGGCATCAACCGTCCCCGGGGCATTCACGAGGGCGACACCGCAGCGGGCGGCGAGACCGGAGCGTGGGTGCACGAAGGCCGCGTACCCCTCGGGCAGCGCCACAGACACCCCGGTGGGCAGCACGGCCCGTTCGCCGGGCGCGAGCTCGCACGCCTCGGTGGTGCGCAGATCGGCACCCGCGTCACCGGGGTGCGCATACGCCGGGAGCGGTACGTCCGGGTCGACGCGCCGGACGAGCACGTTCAGGGGGGCGCGGCTCACGGGTTCACCTCGAAGGCGCGGGCGCGCCGGATCTGGTCCGGGTCGCTCATGGCGGCCCGGATCTCCTCCGCGCGGCCGTGGTCGACGAAGTGGTCGATCCCGACCTCTATGAAGAGCGCGTCGGCACGGACCGCGACGGGGCCGTCGGGAGCGCCGACGCGGCCGGTCGCGGTCGAGTAGATCTTCCGCCCGGCCACCGCGGTCACCTCGGCCGCGAGGTGCAGCGTGGTGCCCACCGGCACCGGCCGGACGAAGTCGGTCTCCAGCCGGCCGGTCACGGCGATGGTGTGCAGCAGCCAGTTCAGCGAGCCGAGCGTCTCGTCCAGGGCGGTGGCGAGCACCCCGCCGTGCGCGAGGCCGGGGGCGCCCTGGTGTTCCGGCCGGACGGTGAACTCGGCGGTGATCGACACCCCTTCGCCGGCCCGCGCCGCCAGGTGCAGCCCGTGCGGCTGTTCGCCGCCGCAGCCGAAGCACTGGCCGTAGTGCGCGCCGAGGAGTTCGCCGGGCGCGGGCGCGTCGTCGTGCCGCACCGGCTTCCGTGCGCCGGCGGGGGGTGTCAGAACCGGGGATGTACCACTCACAGGCGCAGACCTTACCCGCGCGTCGGGGACCCACGGACACCGTGCCAAGCTTGACGTCATGCAGCTCTCCGCCACCCCGTACGAAGAACGCCTCACCGCGCCCCGCTCCTGGTGGCTGATCAGTCTCCTGGTCGGTCTCTCGTTCGCCCTGATCCTGCTGCCGTTCGGCACGCTGCCGCTGCTGGGCGGCCTGGTCGGCGGCACGGCCGCGGCGGCGGTGGTGGCCAGTTCGTACGGCTCGGTGCGGATCCGGGTGGTGGGCGGCTCGCTGGTCGCGGGCGAGGCGAAGGTGCCCGTCACGGCGCTGGGCGAGGTGGAGGTCCTCGACCCGCAGGAGGCCCGGGCCTGGCGCACGCACAAGGCCGACACCCGCGCCTTCATGCTGCTGCGCGCCTACGTCCCCACGGCGGTGCGGGTCGAGGTGACCGACCCCGTGGACCCGACGCCGTACCTGTACCTGTCGACGCGCGAGCCGCAGCGGCTGGCGGAGGCGATCAGGACGGCACGGGAAGCGGCCGCGGCCTGATCCGCCCGACCCGGACGGCAACCCTCCGAACGACCGGCCCGCGAGCGGCAGGCCTTCCGACGGCAACCCTCCGAACGGCCGGCCCGCGAGCGGCAGGCCTTCCGACGACAGGCCTCCGGACGGCAGACCCTCGAAGCGCGGCGCCCGGCCCGCAGGTCCTCGGACCACAGCGCCCGGGGCCGCCGGGTGCGCCCACCGGAGCTCGGCCGCTCAGCGCCCGAGTTCCTCCTGCCGGCCGACGTCCATCGGCAGCGCGTCCGCGGGCCGCTCCAGGGGCGGCAGCTCGGTCAGCCGGTCCCAGGGCACCTGCATCCTGCGCAGGTCCGCCCGGATGCGCGCCGCGAGCTTCTTGGTGTCCCGCCGGTTCATGACGGCGCCGACCGCGGCCCCGACCATGAACGGCATCAGGTTCGGCAGGTTGCGCACCATGCGCTTCATGATCTGCTGGCGCAGCTCGCGCTTCACCGGCCGGCCGAGCGCGGAGTTGATCGAGGCCGGCTTCATGGGGTCGACCCCGCGCTCCTCCGACCAGGACTTGATATAGGCGCTGCTGCGGTCCATCACGTTGCCCGCCGGCCGCACGCCGTAGACCTCGTGGAGCTCGGCGATCAGCTTCAGCTCTATCGCCGCGACGCCGGTGATCTCCGCGGCCAGTTCCGCGGGCATCGCGGGCGGTACGGGAAGCATCGCCGCGGCCCCCACACCCGCGCCGACCGTCGCCGAGGCGTTGGCCGCGCCCGCGACGAGCTTGTCGGCGATCTGTTCGGGGCCGAGGCCCGGGAACTGCTTGCGCAGCGTCGCCAGGTCGCGTACGGGGATGCGCGGGGCGAGATCGATGATCCGGTCGGCGAGGTATCCGAGACCCGCCCTGGCGTGTCCGCCGCCCTTGCGGACGCCTTCCCTGGCCAGCTCTGTGGCCCTGTCCCGGATCACCGCAGCCCGCCGCCTGGCGGCGGGCGCGGGACCGTGAGCCGGCACCGGGAGTTCAGCCCGGTCACCGGCCGGTTCGAGCGAGGCCGGCTCCGTGGGGACGGGTCCCGTACCGGAGGAGCCCCGCTCGTCGTCACGCACGCCCTGAGGGCCGTCGGACGGCCCCGAGTCCGCTCCCCAGGGGAAGCGGCGCTTCCGAGGTGGGGTCGAGCCAGTCACGGCCGACCCCGCCTCAGTCGCAGTCGCGGCAGATCGGCTGACCGTTCTTCTTCCGGGCCAGCTGGCTGCGGTGGTGTACCAGGAAGCAGCTCATGCACGTGAACTCGTCCTGCTGCTTGGGCAGCACACGGACGGCCAGTTCCTCGTTCGAGAGGTCGGCGCCGGGCAGTTCCAGGCCTTCGGCGGCCTCGAACTCGTCGACGTCAACGGCCGAGGCGGACTTGTCGTTCCGCCGGGCCTTCAGTTCTTCCAGGCTGTCCGAGTCGACGTCGTCGTCGGTCTTGCGTGGGGTGTCGTAATCGGTGGCCATGTCGCTCTCCCCCTCCGGGTGTCTGCGGTGTCTCCAGCGCACGTAACGCGTGAGAGGCCGGACTTGTGCCCGACCCGAGGCGGAGATTTTGCCTCACATCAAGGTCTGTTACTCAATCGACACCCAACCGGACTCCTCACGAGTGATCGGCTTGGATGGCGATCGGGACCGTACACGGTCCGAATGTCGCACTTCAAAGGGGTCCCACCGTGTACTTCCCGTGATCAAGCCGCTGGAAAACCCGGATTTTCCGGGCTTTCCGGCCGGTCACATGATCACGGAGAGTGGATAGCCGGAAAATCGCCCTTGTGATCGATCACACATGAAGCCACCGGACGGGTTCCCCGAAAGTTCCGCGCAAAGCGAACATCCCCGGGTGTGTCGCCGAACGGTCAGATCGGGAAGGTGACACGCATCACGAGCCCGCCTCCCTCCCGCGGCCGCGCCGCGATGTGCCCGCCGTGCGCGCGGGCCACGGACCGGACGATGGACAGGCCCAGGCCGACGCCCTTGTCGCTGCCGGTGCGCTCCGTGCGCAGCCTCCGGAACGGCTCGAAGAGGTTGTCGATCTCGTACGCCGGCACCACCGGCCCGGTGTTCGCGACGACCAGGACGGCCTGACCGTGCTGGATCTCGGTGGTGACCTCGACCCAGCCGTCCTCGGGCACGTTGTACCGGACCGCGTTCTGCACCAGGTTCAGCGCGATCCGCTCCAGCAGGACGCCGTTGCCCTGGACGACCGCCGGCGCGCGGGTGCCGCGGATCCGCACGCCCTTGGCGTCCGCCTCGCCGTGCACCTGGTCGATCGCCTGCGAGGCGACCTCGGCGAGGTCCACGGGCTTGCGTTCGACGATCTGGTTGTCGCTGCGGGCGAGCAGCAGCAGGCCTTCCACGAGCTGCTCGCTGCGCTCGTTGGTGGCCAGCAGCGTCTTGCCCAGCTGCTGGAGCTCCACGGGCGCGTCCGGGTCGGACAGGTGCACTTCCAGGAGCGTGCGGTTGATCGCCAGCGGGGTGCGCAGCTCGTGGGAGGCGTTGCCGACGAAGCGCTGCTGGGCGGTGAAGGCCCGCTGCAGCCGCTCCAGCATGTCGTCGAAGGTGTCGGCCAGCTCCTTGAGCTCGTCGTCCGGGCCGTCCAGCTCGATCCGCCGGGACAGGTCCGACCCGGCGACCGCGCGGGCGGTGCGGGTGATCCGGCCGAGCGGCGAGAGCACCCGGCCCGCCATCGCGTACCCGAAGGCGAAGGCGATCACGGCAAGACCGAGGAGGGCCAGCAGGGAGCGGCTGAGCAGGTTGTCCAGGGCGTGCTGGCGCTGTTCGTTGACGCAGGCGTTCATGGCCTGGTTGAGCTCGTTCGCGGTCGGCGAGCCCGGGAAGTTGCAGGTCTCGCTCGCGACCTGGCCGGAAAGGATCTTGAAGGGCAGGTCGCTGCCCACGTTCATGGCGTTCGCGGCGAGCAGGTAGATGATCGACAGCAGCACGATGCCGGCGATCAGGAACATGCCGCCGTACAGCAGCGTGAGCCGTATCCGGATGGTCGGCCGCAGGAGCGGGAAGGGGGGTGCCGCCTTCCTGGGGTCCCAGGTGGGTTTCGGGGGCGCCTGGGGAGGCGCGGGGTGCGTGGCCACCGGTGATCAGATCCGGTAGCCGGAGCCGGGCACGGTCACGATGACGGGCGGCTCGCCCAGCTTCCGGCGCAGGGTCATGACGGTCACGCGCACCACGTTGGTGAACGGGTCGGTGTTCTCGTCCCAGGCCTTCTCCAGCAGCTGCTCGGCGGAGACGACGGCGCCCTCGCTGCGCATCAGGACTTCCAGGACGGCGAACTCCTTCGGCGCGAGCTGCACCTCCTTGCCGTCCCGGAAGACCTCGCGGCGGTTCGGGTCGAGCTTGATGCCGGCCCGCTCCAGGACGGGCGGCAGCGGCACGCTCGTGCGGCGGCCCAGGGCCCGCACGCGTGCGGTCAGCTCGCTGAAGGCGAAGGGCTTGGGCAGGTAGTCGTCGGCGCCGATCTCCAGGCCCTCGACCCGGTCGCTGACGTCGCCGGACGCCGTGAGCATCAGCACGCGCGTGGGCATGCCCAACTCGACGATCTTGCGGCAGACGTCGTCGCCGTGCACCAGGGGCAGATCGCGGTCGAGCACGACCACGTCGTAGTCGTTGACGCCGATGCGCTCCAGGGCGGCCGCACCGTCGTACACGACGTCGACGGCCATGGCCTCCCGGCGCAGTCCGGTGGCCACCGCATCGGCGAGCAGCTGCTCGTCCTCGACGACGAGTACGCGCACGTCGCTAGTCCTTCCTGTGTCCACCCGCGGCGCGTTTCGGGGCGCGTGCGAGCAGGGGTCTTCGGGGGTGTGTGACCTCCATCCTGCCCTTTTCGGCCATAAGTCGGCAGTAAGGCGGTGGCGGGCGGCGGGCGCGGACCCCGGGCGGCCTGGGCGGTCGCGGCGGCGGGCGCGGCAGGCGGCACCGCGGGAAACGTCGCGGGATCCGGGAAGGCCAACTTTTCTGCCGTGGTTGAGGTTTCTGCGGGAGAGAGCGGGGGGAGGACGGTTTACACCCCGCGATCACGCTCTGCTTGTGCCGCAGCACCATGCGGTACGCCGCGGTCCGCTTCCGCAGAGTGGGCGTGGGTGTCCGGCACCGTCGCCGCCCGGCAGGGCTGTGCTGGGCACCCATGGGAGACGTGATCGCCCCTTCCGAACGGCACATCCCGTGCCATCGACCCACGACCCAGGACGAGGGGGCGCAGCATGGACGCATTCACCGCAGGACTTCTGCAGCGCATAAGGGCGACCGAGTCCGACCTGACGCGGGCCCGGAGCGAGGGCGACGACTTCCTCGTCGAGGTGGAGCAGGGTGAGCTCGACGACCTGCACCGTCTCGCCGCCGAACACGGTGTGGAAGTCGGCGCGCCGAGCGTCTGACCCGTACGAGACCCGCACCGGAGGCGCACGAGGACGGTACGGGACCAGTGCGACGGCGGGCCCCCGGCGACTTTCGTCGCCGGGGGCCCGTTCCTGCTGCGGGCGGCTTCCGGGCGGCTCAGTCGTGCCAGGCGCCGAAGTCCTCCAGGAGCCGCTGGAGGGGCTGGAAGACGCCGGGGGTGCCGGCCACCGTCAGCTCGCGTGACAGGCGCTGTGCCGGGCGTCCACCGGTCAGGGCGCCCGCCTCCCGGGCGATCAGGTCGCCGGCGGTGTAGTCCCAGGCGTTGAGTCCGCGCTCGTAGTAGCCGTCGAGGCGGCCGGCGGCGACGTCGCACAGGTCGACGGCGGCGGACCCGCCGCGCCGGATGTCCCGGACGAGCGGGACCAGTTTCCGGACGACTTCGGCCTGGTGCGTGCGGACCTCGGTGACGTAGTTGAAGCCGGTGGAGATCAGGGCCTGGTCCAGCGGCGCGGACGGGCGGCAGGCCAGCCTGCGCTCGCCGTCCCACGCTCCGGTCGCCCAGGCCCCGCCGCCGCGCACCGCGTGGTAGGTCTCGCCGCGCATCGGCGCCGCGACCACGCCGGCCACGGTCTCCCCGTCCCGCTCGGCGGCGATGGACACCGCCCAGGTGGGCAGCCCGTAGAGGTAGTTCACCGTGCCGTCGAGCGGGTCGATCACCCAGCGGACACCGCTGCTGCCCTCACTGGAGGCGCCCTCCTCGCCGAGGAAGCCGTCGTCGGGGCGCCGGTCGGAGATCAGGTCGGTGATCAGCTTCTCCGCCGCGATGTCCATCTCGGTCACCACGTCGACGGGGCTGGACTTGGTGGCGGCCACCGCGAGGTCGGCCGGGCGGCCGTCCCGCAGCAGCTCTCCGGCGCGGCGGGCGGCCTCCTGGGCGAGCCGCAGCAGGTCCAGGTGGTGGGCGTCGGTCACGGGGCTCCTCATGCGTAGGGACTGTCGGCGCCCGCGGCGGCGGGGCGCGGGGCGCGGGCCGGGCAGCAGCCCACCGGGCACAGGTCGTGGCTCGGGCCCAGCGCGCCCAGGGCGCACGGCGTGACCTGCCGGCCCCGCTCCGTGGCGGCCCGCTCCAGGACGAGGTCGCGGATCGCGGCGGCGAACCGCGGGTCGTCACCCACGGTGGCCGAGCGGCGCACCGGCAGGCCCAGTTCCTCGGCCTTGGCCTCGGCCTCCGTGTCGAGGTCGTAGAGGACCTCCATGTGGTCGGAGACGAAGCCGATGGGGGCCATCACGACGGCCGGGACGCCCGCGGCGTGCCGCTCCTCCAGGTGGTCGCAGATGTCGGGCTCCAGCCACGGGATGTGCGGGGCGCCGGAGCGCGACTGGTAGACGAGCTGCCAGGGGTGGTCGACGCCGGTGCGCTCGCGGACGGCGTCGGCGATCAGCCGGGCGACGTCCAGGTGCTGCCTGACGTAGGCGCCGCCGTCACCGTGCTCCTCGACCGGGCCGGAGGTGTCCGCGGCGGAGGTCGGGATCGAGTGCGTCGTGAACGCGATGTGCGCGCCGTCCCGGACGTCCTCGGGGAGGGCGGCGAGGGACCGCAGCACGCCGTCGGCCATGGGCTCCACGAAGCCCGGGTGGTTGAAGTAGTGCCGCAGCTTGTCGATCTTCGGCACGTCCAGGCCCTCCGCCTCCAGGGCGGCGAGCGAGTCGGCCAGGTTCTCGCGGTACTGGCGGCAGCCCGAGTACGAGGCGTAGGCGCTGGTGGCGAGGACCAGGACGCGGCGGCGACCGTCACGGACCATCTCCCGCAGGGTGTCCGTGAGGTACGGCGCCCAGTTGCGGTTTCCCCAGTACACCAGCAGGTCCAGGCCGTGGTCGGCGAAGTCCTTGCGCAGGGCGTCCAGCAGGGCGCGGTTCTGGTCGTTGATCGGGCTGACTCCGCCGAACAGGAAGTAGTGCTGCCCGACTTCCTTGAGGCGTTCCGTGGGAATGCCGCGCCCGCGGGTCACGTTCTCCAGGAACGGGACCACGTCGTCCGGCCCCTCGGGGCCGCCGAACGAGAGCAGGAGCAGGGAGTCGTAGGGGGTGGCATCGAGCGCGTCTGGCATGACTCCGATCCTGCCACCCGGCACCGACAGTGAGGTAATGGCGGGGTACCGCACGGGTGCGCGGCCGCCCGTGGCCGTGGGCCGCCGCCCGCCCGGGTGACCGCCCGCCGCCCGCCTCGGTGATCACCCGCCCGCCGAGGCGAACCCGCGGGTGCGTTAGGGTCACCTAACTCGTAAGCTGTATGGGCCACCTTCACGCCTTACTCCTCAGTAGCCGAGCCGTGCCGCGCCCCGCCGCGCCGGCGCCGGCGACCTCGCCGCCCTTCCGACCCGCCCGGAGACCCAGTGCCCAGCCCCTACCGCGCCCTGTTCGCCGCTCCCGGCTCCAAGGGCTTCTCCGCCGCGGGACTCCTCGGCCGGATGCCGCTGTCGATGATGGGCATCGGCGTGGTCACGATGGTCTCCCAGCTCACCGGGCGGTACGGGCTCGCGGGCGCGCTGTCGGCCACCATCGCGCTGGCGGCGGCGGTGGCGGGCCCGCAGGTCTCCCGGCTGGTCGACCAGTACGGGCAGCGCCGGGTGCTGCGCCCGGCGACGCTGCTGGCGCTGGCCGCGGCGGCGCTGCTGCTGCTCGCCGCGCACTTCCGGTGGCCGGACTGGGTGCTGTTCCTGGCCTGCGCGGGCATCGGGTGCGTACCGAGCGTCGGCGCGATGATCCGCGCCCGCTGGGCGGAGCTGTACCGGGGCACGCCGCAGTTGCACACCGCGTACTCCTTCGAGTCAGTGGTGGACGAGATCTGCTTCATCTTCGGGCCGATCATCTCCATCGGCCTGTCCACCGCCTGGTTCCCCGAGGCCGGCCCGCTGCTGGCCGCCGGCTTCCTCGCGGCCGGCGTCTTCTGGCTGACCGCCCAGCGGTCCACCGAGCCCGCCCCGCACCCGCGCGAGCGGCACGGCGGCGGCTCCGCGATGCGCTCCCCCGGCCTCCAGGTGCTGGTGACCACCTTCGTGGCCACCGGCGCGATCTTCGGCGCGGTGGACGTGGTCACCGTGGCCTTCGCCGACGAGCAGGGCCACAAGGGAGCGGCGAGCGTCGTCCTCGCGGTGTACGCCCTGGGCTCCTGCGTGGCGGGGGCCGTCTTCGGGCTGCTGCGCTTCAAGGGGGCGCCCGAACCCCGCTGGCTGCTGGGCGTGTGTGCGATGGCCGTGAGTATGATCCCCCTCCTACTGGTCGGAAACTTGCCGTTTCTGGCCGTGGCGCTCTTCGTCGCGGGCCTGTCCATCGCTCCCACGATGATCACGACGATGTCCCTGATCGAGGAGCACGTACCCCGCGCGCAACTGACCGAGGGCATGACCTGGGTGAGCACCGGGCTGGCAGTGGGGGTCGCCCTCGGCTCCTCCGCGGCCGGCTGGGTGATCGACGCGGCCGGCGCGCGTGCCGGGTACGGGGTTCCGGCGGTGGCCGGGGCCGTCGCGGTCGCGGTCGGTTTCCTCGGTTACCGCCGGCTCAAGCGGCCGGCCCCGGGTCGGGGAGGCACCGTTGAGCAGCACAGCGAGCGGGAGGAACGGCACGTGGCGTAACTGGGGCGGCACTGTCGCCGCCCGCCCGGCGCGGGAGGTCGCGCCCGCCTCCGTGGAGGAGCTGGCCGACGCGGTGCGGCGGGCGGCGGAGGACGGCCTGCGGGTGAAGGCGGTCGGCTCGGGGCACTCCTTCACGTCCATAGCGGTCACGGACGGGCTGTTGATCCATCCTCACCTGTTGACCGGCATCCGCCACATTGACCGGGAGGCCGGCACCGTCACGGTGGAAGCGGGCACTCCGCTCAAGAGACTCAACGTGGCCCTCGCGCGCGAGGGGCTGTCGCTGACGAACATGGGCGACATCATGGAGCAGACCGTCTCGGGCGCCACCAGCACCGGCACCCACGGCACGGGCCGCGACTCCGCCTCGATCGCCGCCCAGATCCGGGGCCTGGAGCTGGTCACCGCCGACGGCTCGGTGCTCACCTGCTCCGAGCGGCGGAACCCGGACGTCTTCGCGGCCGCCCGGATCGGCCTCGGCGCCCTGGGCGTCGTCACCGCGGTCACCCTCGCCGTCGAGCCGCTCTTCCTGCTCACCGCGCGCGAGGAGCCGATGACCTTCGACCGGGTCACCGGTTCCTTCGACGAACTCTGGGCCGAGAACGAGCACTTCGAGTTCTACTGGTTCCCGCACACCGAAAGCACCCACACCAAGCGCAACAACCGCAGCGCCGGCCCGGAGCGCCCGGTGGGGCAGGTCAAGGGCTGGTTCGAGGACGAATTCCTCTCCAACGGCGTCTTCCAGGTGGCCAACCGGGTGGGCCGCGCGGTGCCGGCCGCCGTCCCCGCGATCGCCCGGATCTCCAGCAGGGCCCTGTCCGCGCGCACCTACACGGACATCCCGTACAAGGTCTTCACCTCCCCGCGCCGGGTGCGGTTCGTGGAGATGGAGTACGCCGTCCCGCGCGAGGCGGCCGTGGCGACGCTGCGCGAGCTGAAGGCCATGGTCGACCGCTCGCGGCTGCGGATCAGCTTCCCGGTCGAGGTGCGCACCGCTCCGGCCGACGACATCACGCTGTCCACGGCGTCGGGCCGGGACACCGCGTACATCGCCGTCCACATGTTCCAGGGCACCCCCCATCAGGCGTACTTCACCGCCGCCGAGCGGATCTTCACCGCGCACGAGGGACGGCCGCACTGGGGCAAGGTGCACACGCGGGACGCGGAGTACGTCGCCGGGGTCTGGCCGCGCTTCGGCGAGTTCACGGCGCTGCGGGACCGGTTGGATGCGGAACGGCTGTTCCAGAACGACTACTTGCGCCGGGTGCTGGGGTCGTAGCGGACGCGCCGGGCGTCGGGGCCGAGGCCGGCTCGTCCCCGGTGTCCGTCCCGTTCCCGCCGCTCGCGCTCGCGCCGGGCGCCGGCGTCGAACCGCCGGTCGTGGTGGCGCCGCTCCCGGCCGGGGCGCCACCTGACGGCGTGGCGCCTCGGAGGTGTCCGGCGTCGCTGTGGGAGCAGGCGTCGAACCGCCCCCGCCGGACGCGGAATCGGTGCCGGTACCCGAGTCGGCACCGGAATCGGAGCCCGAGGAGTCTGAGGAGTCCAAGGAGTCTGAGGAGTCCGAGGAGTCCGAGGAGGACGGCGTGTTCCGGCCGGCGAGTCGTCCTCGACCGTCGTGCCGCCCCCGCCGCCGACGCTGCTGCCGGAGGCCGGTTCGTGGGCGGTGATGCCGGTCATCGCGACGCCGAAGGCCAGGGCCGCCGCCGGCAGCGGGCGCCGCCGGCCTTGCCCGCGCGCGGTGGACCGTGCCCGCGGTGGACTCGCCGGGCGGGCGCGGTGCCTGCTCCGCCGGGCCCGGCGAGGACCACCGCGTCGCGAAGCTGCTCACCGGTCCGCGAGAAGACGTGCTGCAACAGCGAACCGCCGCGGGTGGCGACGGCACTGACGACTCCGGCGCCGAGGATCGTTCCGTGGACCCCGAAGCAGGAGGCGAGCAGGGCGGCCGCCACCGCGGCCAGAAAGCTGCCCGCGACCTGGGACACGCTCGGGTCGATCCGCCTGTTCCGCACCGTCTCCCCGGTGCTCGGCTCCTGGACGACATCGGGCCTTCCACGCATTACGGGGCCTTGCCTGCCTTTCCCGCACTTGGCCGACCTGAGGTACGAGAGGGGGACGTACGGCCGGAACCGGCAGTTTCCGTTCCCGGCCATTCCGTGAAGTACGCCACGCGTTTGACCGGGAGAACCCGTCAGCGACGGCCAACCGCCGTCCCCCGGAAGAAGTTGGGCGGCGCGCCAATCCACGCGCGTGGTCCGAATGGAGTACTGTTGCGAGCCCTGGGTCCGGTCTCCCGCCAGGGCGTCCGGGACCTTGACGGACCACCGGGAGGGGGCTTGGTGCCCAGGGTGACGGAGTTGGTCACTCAGCGTTGCGAATAGGTAACCGTGCCATAACGGCGGTCCCGGGCCCGCGCCCGACACGCCGGGCAACTCGGCAAGGTTGTGGCAGGCTGCACCCGGGCAGGCCACACTCGACTAGCGGAAGCAGCGACGCACGTGACGTCGGCAGGCACCACCCGGGAGGTCCCCATGCCCGAACTGCGTGTCGTGGCCGTCTCCAATGACGGCACACGGCTGGTGCTGAAGGCTGCGGACAGCACGGAGTACACGCTTCCGATCGACGAACGGCTCCGCGCCGCCGTACGCGGCGACCGTCCCCGCCTCGGCCAGATCGAGATCGAGGTGGAGAGCCATCTCCGCCCCCGAGACATCCAGGCGCGGATACGCGCGGGCGCGACGGCGGAAGAGGTCGCCCAGCTGGCGGGCATTCCCGTGGATCGCGTACGCCGCTTCGAGGGCCCCGTGCTGGCCGAGCGCGCCTTCATGGCCGAGCGGGCCCGCAAGACCCCGGTCCGCCGCCCCGGCGAGAACTCCGGGCCGCTGCTCGGCGAGGCCGTGCAGGAGCGGCTGGTGCTGCGCGGCGCCGAGAAGGACACCGTGCAGTGGGACTCCTGGCGCCGCGACGACGGCACCTGGGAAGTGCTGCTGGTCTACCGCGTGGCGGGCGAGCCGCACTCGGCGAGCTGGACGTACGACCCGCCCCGGCGGCTCGTCCAGGCCGTCGACGACGAGGCCCGCTCGCTGATCGGCGAGGCCGACGACCTCGGTACGCCCGAGCCCAGCTTCCCCTTCGTGCCGCGCATCGCCCGGCTGCCGCGTGAGCGCACGCTCGAGCGTTCCGCCGACCGGGAGCGGCCGAGCCTGCCGCCGCCCTCGGCCGACTCCGCCGAGGAGAGCGCGGGCGAGCGCGACTCGCTGACCAGCCTGCTGGAGGCGGTGCCGAGCTTCCGGGGCGACCTGGTGGTCCCGGAGCGTCCGGCGCCCGAGCCGGTGGAGGAGCCCGCCGCCGAGTCCGAGGCGGAGGAGCCCCCGGCGCCGGCCGCCTCGGCCGGTTCCGCCTACGCGGACGTGCTCATGCCGCGCTCCGTCGGCAGTCACCGGGACCGCCTGGTCGGCGCCACCGACCGCCAGGCCGAGGCCGACGGCGTCCGCCCCGGCCGCAGAGCGGCGGTCCCGAGCTGGGACGAGATCGTGTTCGGGACACGCCGCAAGAAGCAGGAGTAGCAGGCGCCGCGGAGGCGACGGAAGCCTCAGCCGTCACCCGAACGGCGGTACGACAGCGAAGGCCCGCGTCTGCCCGTCAGGCGCGGGCCTTCGGGCTGTGGCCCACAGCGGTGCCATGCCGGTGGTGGATCCGGCGCCGAGGGCTGCTGAGGGTCCGGTGCGGGCCCGCCGGGTCGGCGCACGGCCGGCTGCGGGCCCGGCTCCACGCCCTGCTGCTGCCGGTCGGCACGGGGCCTGCTGCGGTCCGATTCCACGCCCTACTGCGGATCCG
Source organism: Streptomyces cinereospinus (assembly GCF_042430725.1). Taxonomy (NCBI): domain Bacteria; kingdom Bacillati; phylum Actinomycetota; class Actinomycetes; order Kitasatosporales; family Streptomycetaceae; genus Streptomyces; species Streptomyces cinereospinus. The sequence continues at coordinate 42,368 of NZ_JBHMCY010000009.1, forward strand.
GCCCCACGGCGACCGGGCGTGACGGGTCCGACGACCACTCCGACCACGAGCCGACGTACAGCGCCGCCGGAACCTCCGCGACCGCCAGCGCGAGCACCTCGTGCGCCCCGGAGACCCCGGAACCGCAGTACACGCCCACCTTCGCCCCGTTGTGCGCCCCCAGCGCGTCGAAGCGCGCCCGGAGCTGTTCGGCGGGCAGGAAGCGGCCGTCCGCCCCCACGTTCTCGTTCGTCGGTGCGGACACCGCGCCCGGGATGTGCCCGCCCACCCGGTCGATCGGCTCCACGTCCCCCCGGTACCGCTCCGCCGCCCGCGCGTCGAGCAGCACACCCGAGCGGGCCAGTGCCGCGGCCGCGGCCGCGTCGAGCAGACCCTCGGCGCCCGCCACCGGCCGGAAGTCGCCCTCCTCGGGTGTCGGCTCCACCTGCGACAGCGCGCCCTCCCACGCGGGCAGCCCACCGTCCAGCACCCGCACGTCCGGGTGCCCCGTCCAGCGCAACAGCCACCACGCGCGTGCCGCGGCCCAGCCCTGGCCGCCGTCGTACACGACGACGCGCCGGCCCGGCGACACGCCCGCCCGGCGCATCGCGGCGCCGAACTCCGCCAGGTCCGGCAGGGGATGGCGCCCGTGCGCGCCGGGCGCGGAGGCCAGTTCGCGGTCCAGGTCCACGAAGACGGCGCCCGGGATGTGTCCGGCCGCGTACTCGGCCCGACCGTCGAACGGCGGCTCCCCGGCGGCCTTGGCCACACTCAACTGCCAGCGGACGTCGAGCAGGACGGGCGGGTTCGGCCCGGCCAGGTCGTCCGCGAGTTCGGTTGCGGTGATGATGGCGTTCATGGCCACCATCCTCGCGCACAGGTGGCCACGATCGTCCGGGTCCGGCTACTCTGCTCGGCCAGACCGATCCGCTCACCGAGCGTGCGGTATCCACTGCGCGACGTAAGCGTCGACGCCTCGGAAGAACCCCTCGACACAGAGCACCGCAGTGCGGGCAGGCGGCGGGCGCGGTGCGGAGTGCGGCGGCGTGCCGTGGAGGATGGGCCGCCGAGAGGGGCGGGCATCGGCACGGGGGTGCGGGAGCGGAAGCGACGCGGCCACCGCGAGGGGCCGAGGAGAGAGTGACGATGACCGAGGCACGGGGGCCGGCCGGCCGCGACGGCGCAGCGCACGCCCGGTTCGCACCCGGCACGCCCTGCTGGGTGAGCCTGATGGTGCACGGCCTGGCGGCGACCCAGGAGTTCTACGGAACCCTGTTCGGCTGGGAGTTCCGCCCCGGCCCGCAGCAGCCGGGCCCCTCTGTGCGGGCGCTGCTCGACGGCCGCGAGGTGGCGGGCGTCGGCCGGCTGCCCCCGGACCGGCATCTGCCCGTCAACTGGACGCCGTACATGGCCTCCGACGACGTCGACCGGACCGCGGAGACGATCCGCCTGTGCGGCGGCACGGTCGGCGTGGGGCCGCTCGACGCGGAGGACGCCGGGCGGCTCGCCATCTGCTCGGATCCCTCGGGGGCCGTCTTCGGCGTCTGGCAGGCGGCGGCCCACCACGGCGCCCGCCTCACCGGAGTGCCCGGGACCCCGGCCTGGCACGAGCTGCTGACCTTCGAGTCGGAGAGCGTCGCCAAGTTCTACGGGACCGTCTTCGGCTTCCAGCCGGAGCCCGTGGTCTCCGCCGACCTCGACTACCTCACCCTGCACCTCGCCGGCCGCCCCGTCGTCGGCCTGCACGGCGTGGGCACGTCGCTGCCGCGTGACCGGGGTCCGCACTGGCTGACGTACTTCGAGGTGGCCGACGTCGACGAGGCGCTGGAACATGTCGGCGGGCTGGGCGGGCACGTCCTCAGACCGGCGCACGAGAGCGCGCACGGGCGCGTGGCCACGGTGACCGATCCCGAGGGCGCGCGCTTCGCGCTGATCCGGAGCCGGCATCCGGAGCCGGCCGGCGCCGGCTCAGGCCGGTGACACCGGCAGCACGTCGGGCGAGAGCGCCGCGGCGTGCGCCGAGGCGGCCGTCATCCGGCGCCGGTGATGCCGGCGGCACAGCACCTCGTAGCCGACGGTGTCCGCCTGGTTGACGTCGCCGACGACCACTTGGGCGCCCTCGACGACCATCTGGCCGCCGACCGTGCGCGCGTTGTGCGTGGCCCGCGCGCCGCACCAGCACAGGGCCTCCACCTGGAGCACCTCCACCCGGTCGGCGAGCTCCACCAGCCGCTGGGAGCCGGGGAAGAGCTTGGTGCGGAAGTCGGTCGTGATGCCGAAGGCGTAGACGTCCAGGCCCAGGTCGTCCACCACGCGCGCGAGTTGGTCGATCTGCTCCGGCGCCAGGAACTGCGCCTCGTCCGCGATCACGTAGTCCGTGCGTCCGCCCTGCGAGAGATGGTCGACGAGGTACGCGTACAGGTCCATGCCGTCGGCGACCTCCACCGCGTCCGTCACCAGGCCGAGCCGGGAGGACAGCTTGCCCTCGCCGGCGCGGTCGTCGCGGGTGAAGATCATTCCTTGCAGCCCGCGCGCGGAGCGGTTGTGCTCGATCTGGAGAGCCAGCGTCGACTTCCCGCAGTCCATCGTTCCGGAGAAGAACACCAGCTCGGGCATGAGAGGGGGAGCACCTTTCGGCGTATCGGCGGGGGATCGGGGAGATCGACGGCGCGGGGCGGGAGGGAGGGGGTCAGGAGCGTACTTCGAGCAGCGGGACCAGCTGCTCGGCAGGGGTCATCGAACCGTGGTTGCCGACCATGGACGACTCCTTGGGCTCCCGCTCGGAGGCGATGAGCAGGACGTCGTCGCACGCGGCCGCGACCACGTCGCCGATGCGCGCGTACACCCGCTCGTCGATGTGCGGTCCGAACCAGCCCGCCGCGATCGCCTCGTCCCGCGAGGCCACCCAGAACTGCTCGCCGAGCACCTCGCGCCAGCAGGTCAGAACGTCGTTCTCGGCGCCCGGCACCGCGTACACGTGCCGCGCGCGGCCTTCGCCGCCCAGCAGGGCGACGCCCGCGCGCAGCTCCCAGTCCTCGTCGAAGTCGATGCGGTGCCGCTCGTCGAAGGGCACGTCGACCATGCCGTGGTCGGCGGTGACGTAGAGCGCGCTGCGCGGCGGCAACTGCTCGGCCAGGCGCTGGACCAGGCGGTCGACGTACATGAGCTGGCCGACCCAGGTGTCGGAGGCGAGGCCGAAGCGGTGCCCGGCGCCGTCGAGTTCGGCGTAGTAGGTGTAGACGAGGCTGCGGTCGGCGGCGGCGAGCTGCTCGGCGGCGCAGTCCATGCGCTCCTCGCCGGTCAGCCGTCCGTGGAACGTTCCGCCGCTGAGCGCGACCTTCGTCAGCGGGGTGTTCTGGAAGGCGGGGGACGAGACCTGCGCGGCGTGCACGCCGGCGCGGTCGGCCAGCTCGAACACCGTGGGGTACGGCTGCCAGGGGGCCGGAGGGGTCCAGGGCTGCCAGCGGAGCTGGTTCATCAGCCCGCCGGTGGCCGGGTTCCGCACGGTGTAACCGGGCAGGCCGTGCGCACCCGGCGGAAGGCCGGTGCCGACGGAGGCGAGGGAGGTCGCGGTGGTCGCCGGGTAGCCGGCGGTCAGGGGGCGGCCCGTGCCGCCGCGCGAGGTGGCGAGGAGCGAGGTCAGGAAGGGCGCCTCCGCGGGGTGCGCCGCCAGCTGCTCCCAGCCGAGCCCGTCGATCAGGAACACGCAGACCCGGTCGGCGGGGGTCAGCTCGGTGATCGCGGCGGTCATGCCGGGTACGCCCAGGCCGGCCGCCAGCGTGGGCAGCAGATCGGCGAGCGAGCCCGTGCCGTACTCGGGACGGGGGGCGGAGGCGACGGCGAGGGGCTCGGGGTGGTCGTCCCAGGCGTGGGCGGGCTGGGCCATCAGCGCGCGGGGTCCGCGGTCGCCTCGGAGATGGCCTGCGCGAAGACGAGCGCCTGGCGGACCGTCTCCGGGCCGTCGCCGGCCTCGCTGACGCGCAGGCTGAGGTCGTCGGCCGTCGAGTTGCCCGTGTAGCCGTGGTCGGCCTCGCAGTTGGGGTCGCCGCAGGCGGCGGGCTCCAGGTCGATACGGGAGACGGCGCCCCAGCCGATGGTCAGCACGACCTCGCGCGGGAGGGTGCCCGGCGTGTACGACTCGGGGTTGGCGACCACGCGGCTGACCACGACGGAGGAGATCCGGTCGAGCTTCACCGACTCCGTCGACGTCGTGGCGTACGGCGTCGGGGAGGTGCTGTCGGCGGCCTGCTCGTCGGTGTGGCTGACGATGAAGCGGTGGTCGGTGAGGACGAGCACGGTCACATGCCGCCGCACCTCGTTCTGGTCGAACGTGGTCTCCTGGTGGACCAGGTACGACTGGACGGGCTCGCCGCCCACGGCGGCCTCCACCGCCTCGGCCACGAGGGCCGGGTAGTAGCCGCTGCGCTCGATCGCCGCACGCAGCCCCTTGGTCGTCGTACTGGTCTTGGCCATGCCGTCCATCCTACGGGGGCTCACAGACTGCGAGGCACCGCTCGGACGGTCCGAATCCGGGGGCTCCGTACGCGGGCAGGGTCCCCGGGCTTCACCACGGGCAAGGTCCCGGGGCTCCGTACGCCGGCGGGTCCCGGGACTCCGTACGCCGGCGGGGCCCGGGCCCGGACACGGGCGGGGTCCCGGGCTCAGTACGTGGGCAGGGTCCGCGGGCCGAGGTCGTCGCGGACGGGGGGCGGGGCGAGGCGGACGGAGGCGCCGAGGACGCTCAGGCCGTGCGGGGCGACGACGACCGGCTCCAGGGTGACCGCCACCCCCCGTACGCCGGCGGGTCCCGGGACTCCGTACGCCGGCGAGGCCCGGGCCCGGACACGGGCGGGGTCCCGGGCTCAGTACGTGGGCAGGGTCCGCGGGCCGAGGTCGTCGCGGACGGGGGGCGGGGCGAGGCGGACGGAGGCGCCGAGGACGCTCAGGCCGTGCGGGGCGACGACGACCGGCTCCAGGGTGACCGCCACCACTTCCGGGTGGTCGTCGACCAGGCGGGACACCCGCAGCAGCAGCTGCTCCAGGGCGGGGGTGTCGACCGGGGTGGAGCCGCGCCAGCCGAAGAGGAGCGGCGCGGTCCGGATGGAGCGGATCAGCGAGGTCGCCTCGCGGTCGGTGACCGGGACCAGCCGGTGCGCGGTGTCGCCGAGCAGCTGGGAGGCGGCTCCGGCGAGCCCGAAGGAGAGCACCGCTCCGGCGGCCGGGTCGATCACGGCCCGGACGACGGTGTCCACGCCGCGCGGGGCCATCCGCTGCACGACCGGCCGCAGCTCCTCGGGCCTGCCGAACAGCTCCGTCAACTCCGCGTAGGCGCGACGCAGTTGCCCCTCGTCGGCGAGATCGAGCCGTACGCCGCCGAGGTCGGCGCGGTGGCGCAGGTGCGGGGCGGTGGCCTTGAGGGCGACGGGGTAGCCCAGGGCGCGGGCGGCCGCCGCCGCGGCGTCGGGGGTCGGGGCGGACAGGGCGCGGTGCACGTGGATGCCGTAGCGGCCCAGCAGCTCGCAGGTCGCCTCCGCGCCGAGGGTGAGCCCCTGCCCGCGTGCGAGGAGCCCGCCGATCAGCTCCGCGGCGCCCTTCTCGTCGATGTCGTCGTACTCGGGCACCTTCCCGGGGTCGGCGGCCTCCCGCCGCCACTGCGCGTACTTGACGGCCTCGGCGAGGGCGCGGACGGCGCGCTCGGCGGCGGGGTAGGCGGGGATGAGGTGGGAACCGGCGGGGGGCGGCGCGGGGGCGGTGCGCGTCTCCGGGGCACCGGCCGGCTCGGCCCGGCCCGCGGCGCGGGTTCCGTTCGCGGCGCCGGGCACCGGCCCGGCCGCCTGGGGCGCGGTGCTCGCCGCGGCCGACAGGGCGTCCGCGAGCCCGCCCAGCTCCACATGCACCACCAGGACCGGCTTGGAGGGGACCGCCGCCGCGGCCGACCGCAGGGCCTCCGCCAGTGCCGCGTCCCCCGCGGTCCCCTCCCCCACCACCGGTATCGCGGTCACCACGACGGCGTCACAGGTGGTGTCGGCCAGCGCCCGCGCGAGCGCCTCCCGGAAGGTCTCCGGCGTGGCCGCCGTCGTGAGGTCCAGCGGGGCCTGCGGCCGCAGCCCCTCGGCCAGGCAGGCGTCGTAGGTCAGCAGCCCCAGCGACTCGGAGTTGCCGAGGATCGCCACGCGCGGGCCGTCGGGCAGCGGCTGGCGGGCGAGCAGCAGCCCGGCGTCCACGAGTTCGGTGATCGTGTCCACCCGGATCACGCCCGCCTGCCGCAGCAGCGCGGCCACCGTGGTGTGCGGCAGCCGTGTCGCGCGGACCGCGTGCCCCTGCGGCGCCGCGCCCCCATGGCGCGCTCCCTGCACCACGACCAGCGGCTTCGCCACCGCGGTGCGCCGCGCGAGGCGGGTGAACTTGCGCGGGTTGCCGATGGACTCCAGGTACATCAGGACGACGTCGGTGTCCGGGTCGTCGTACCAGTACTGCAGGACGTCGTTGCCGGAGACGTCCGCGCGGTTGCCGGACGAGACGAACGTCGACACGCCCGTGACGCCGGTGACCCCGCCACCGCGCCGGTGCAGCCGGGACAGCAGCGCGATGCCGATGGCGCCGGACTGCGCGAACAGCCCGATCCGCCCGGGACGCGGGGCCTGCGGAGCCAGCGAGGCGTTGAGCCGGACCTCCGGGGAGGTGTTGATGATCCCGAAGGCGTTGGGCCCGATGATCCGCATGCCGTACGCGCGCGCCTGCCGCACGAGTTCCCGCTGGCGCTCGCGCCCCCCGGGGCCGCTCTCGGCGTACCCGGCGGAGACCACGACGAGGCCCTGCACCCCGTGCTCCCCGCACTCGGCGACCACCTCGGGCACGAGCTCGGCGGGCACCGCCACGACCGCGAGGTCGACGGGCCCGTCGATGTCCCGCACCGAGCGGTACGCCGGCACTCCGCCGAGTTCCTTCCGCCCCTCGGGAAGCGCCCTGTTCACGGCGTACAGACGGCCGGTGAAGCCGGCTTCCCGGATGTTGCCGAGCACGCTGCGGCCCACGCCCCCGGGCGTGCGCCCCGCGCCGACGACGGCGATCGACCCGGGGGCCAGCAACCGCCGTACGGACCGTCCTTCGGCGCGCTGCTCCCGCGCGCGCTGCACCGCGAGCGAGCGGTCGGTGGGTTCGAGGTCGAATTCCAGGCGGACGACGCCGTCCTCGAAGCTGCGCTTCTGGGTGTACCCGGCGTCCGTGAACACCTTGATCATCTTGGTGTTGGCGGGCAGCACCTCGGCGGCGAAACGGCGGATGCCGCGCTCCCGGGCGACGGCACCGATGTGCTCCAGCAGGGCGGAGGCGACGCCGCGGCCCTGGTGGGCGTCCTGCACCAGGAAGGCGACTTCGGCCTCGTCGGCGGGCGCGGACGCGGGCAGCCCGTCGGCGCCGATGCGGTCGTAGCGTACGGTGGCGATGAACTCGCCGCCGACGGTGGCGGCGAGCCCCACCCGGTCCACGAAGTCGTGGTGCGTGAAGCGGTGGACGTCCTTGGCGGACAGGCGCGGGTAGGGCGCGAAGAAGCGGTAGTACTTCGACTCGTCCGAGACCTGCTCGTAGAAGCTGACCAGGCGCTCGGCGTCGTCGATGGTGATGGGCCTGACGCGTGCGGTGCCGCCGTCGCGCAGCACCACGTCGGCCTCCCAGTGGGCGGGGTACTCGTGCCGGTCCGACGGGCTCTGCATGGGCCCCAGAGTACGGCTCGCGTCCGACAACGGCGCGAGGCAGTCTGTGGAAAGGGCGGGGCCGGGCCGAGGCCGCGGTCCGGGACCCTCCGCGGCGGGGCGCAGGTCCCGTCGGGCCACGCTTCACGATGTGGGAAACTGGTCTAGACAACCCTGACCACCTGAAGGGCAGCATCACATGGCTGAGCGCCGCGTCAACGTCGGCTGGGCCGAGGGCCTCCACGCCCGCCCCGCCTCCATCTTCGTCCGGGCCGCCACGGCCGCAGGCGTCCCGGTGACGATCGCCAAGGCGGACGGCAACCCCGTCAACGCGGCCTCCATGCTGGCCGTCCTGGGTCTGGGCGCCCAGGGGGGCGAGGAGATCGTCCTGGCCTCCGACGCCGAGGGCGCCGACGCCGCGCTCGACCGTCTGGCCAGGCTGGTCGCGGAGGGCCTGGAGGAGCTCCCCGAGACCGTCTGAGCCCGCCCGCGGCATGTCCGAGGCCGCGTCGTCCCTTTCCGGACGGCGCGGCCTCGTCGTGCGCGCGGCACACGCGGCGGCAATTCACGCCGCGTTCCAGGTTCACTCGGCAGCAAATCGGCGGCCGGGACACGGAAATGCACGGTACGCCGAAAAAGGGCAGCGGAAATGCCCAGCCACCGAATACTTCCTCTTTGTATACGGCGCCCTTGTTAATACCGCGGGCCGGACGTGTTTACGGGACGTTGCGAAGTCCTCACACGCTCCGCGCGGTCGCCGTTGCCGGAGAATCGCAGCCGGTGCGCGCCGGTCGCACGCTCGGTGTGCAGCGCCGTGAGCGCCCGCGCGCGCTCGCTGTCACCCCGCGCCACCGCGTCCACGATCGCGCCGTGCTCCGTCCAGGACTCCACGGGGCTGACGGACACCTCCACGGCGTACATCCAGGCGATCTTGTGCCGCAACTGGGTCAGCATGGCGATCAGCGCGGGGCTGCCGGAGGCCTGGGCGAGCGTCTCGTGGAACCAGCCGCCCAGAGAGCGCAGGTCGTCGCTGCTGCCCCGCCTGGCCCGCTCCTGACCCAGCCGGACCAGGCCGCGCAGCACCTTCAGATGGGCCTCGGTGCGCCGCTGGGCGGCCCGGGAGGCGCCGAGCGGCTCCAGCAGCATGCGCATCTCCAGCAGGTCGGCGGCCTCCTGCTCGGTCGGTTCCGCCACGCACGCACCCGCGTGCCGCCGGGTCACCACGAAGCCCTCGGCCTCCAGGGTGCGCAGGGCCTCGCGGACGGGGACCCGCGAGACGCCGTACCGGCGGGCGAGGAGTTCCTCGGTGAGCCGGCCGCCGCGCTCGTAGACACCCGCGACGATGTCGTCCCGGATCGCGGTGCACACCGAGTGCGCCGGAATACGCATGACCGACCTCCGCCTTAATCCCCGTGCAACGTCGACGATTGACGTGTGTTCAGCGACTCTATTGCAATGAGCCGCAATTTCCGACGGCGGGGCGGAATCATGGATATTTTTTGGACAGAGAGATGCCCGAAACCCCGAAAGCCCCGGCTCGGGGAGCCGGGGCCGCGGGGGCGGGCGACGCGCTGTCAGGCGGTCAGAGGTCGACGCCGTGCGAGCGGAGGTAGGCCACCGGATCCATGTCGGTGCCGTACTCCACGCTCGCCCGGACCTCGAAGTGCAGGTGCGCCCCGGTGACGTTGCCGGTGGCGCCGGACAGGGCGATCTGCTGCCCCGGAGTGACCGTCTGCCCCACCGAGACCCCGATGGACGACAGGTGACCGTACTGGGTGTACGTCCCGTCGTTCATCTTGATCACCACTTGATTGCCGTACGCCCCGCCCCACCCGGCCTCGACCACGGTGCCGGAGCCGACCGCGTGCACGGGAGTGCCGCTCGCGGCGTGGAAGTCGACACCGGTGTGGCTGCCGGAGGACCACAGGGTGCCGCCGGTGCGGTAGCCGGTGGAGACGTAGGAGCCGCTGATCGGCGGCACGTGGGCGGTGAGGCGCTCGCGCTCGGCCTCGCGGGCGGCGCGCTCCCTGGCCTCGCGCGCCTCCTTCACCCGCTCCTGCGCGCGCTGCGCGGCGGCGGCCTCGGCCCGCCGCTCGGCGGCGGCCTCCGCGGCGGCCTGCTGCTGCGCGGCGGCCTGGGCGTCGATCTGCTCGGCGACCGAGTCGCCGATGGAGACGACCGGGAGCAGGCCGGTCTGCTCGGCCGCCGGCTCGGCGGCGAGCGCGGGAGCCGTCAGGGTCCCGACGACTCCGGTGGTGGTGAGTGCCGCGACACCCGCCGCGTGGGCGGTGGTGCGCCGCATCCGGCTGGGACGGCGATGCTTCCCGGTGGCGCGCGTGAACGCCATGTGGTGGCTGGTCCTTTCCTTCCCTCTCGCCTACCGGGTTAGCTGACGGGTTCGGAGCAGGAAGGTCTCCTACGGACTCCCTCGCGGCGCGCGGGCGTCCGATTCACCCCAGGGACTGCGGTGGGTCCCCGGCTCCCCTGGCTCGCGCCGTACGGGGACTCGGCGATGGCTGTCCGGTGCCGCGGATGCGGCGCACTGCCTGACGGACAGCCCGGAAGACGCTAAACGGGGCATCTTTCCATCCCCAAACCCACCAGCGCGTTTGTAGCGCATCCCACAGGTCAGACAGGCAACCTCTCCCGCAATTGGGACATAAAGCGGCCCTGGTGACGCTTCCGTCACCAGGGCCTCTCGACGCGCGTGCGCCCGCCGGCGCCTACTCGGCCGTCACGACGGTGACTTCACCGATGCCGAGGGCCTCCACGGGCGCCTTGATCTGCGCCGCGTCACCGACGAGCACAGTCACCAGGCGGTCCACCGGGAAGGCGCTGACGACCGCCGCGGTGGCCTCCACCGTGCCGGTCGCGGCCAGCTGCTGATAGAGCGTCGCCTGGTAGTCGTCGGGCAGGTGCTGCTCGACCTGGTCGGCGAGGGTGCCCGCCACGGCCGCCGCGGTCTCGTACTTCAGCGGGGCCACACCGACGAGGTTCTGCACGGCCACGTCCCGCTCGGCGTCCGTCAGGCCCTCCGCGGCGAGCCTGCGCAGCACCGTCCACAGGTCTTCCAGCGCGGGGCCGGTGTTCGGCGTGTCGACGGAGCCGCTGATGGCGAGCATGGCGGCGCCGCTGCCGTCGGGGGCGGAGCGCAGCACCTGGCCGAACGCGCGCACCCCGTAGGTGTAGCCCTTCTCCTCGCGCAGGACGCGGTCCAGGCGGGAGGTGAGGGTGCCGCCCAGGCAGTACGTGCCGAGCACCTGGGCCGGCCACACGCGGTCGTGCCGGTCGGGGCCGACGCGGCCGATCAGCAGCTGCGTCTGGACCGCGCCGGGACGGTCCACGACGACCACCCGGCCGGTGTCGTCGGCGGTCACCGGCGGCACCGGCCGCGGCTGTGCCGGGGAGCCCGTCCAGGCGCCCAGGGTCTCGTCGAGCAGCGCGTCCAGCTCGACGCCGGTGAGGTCGCCGACGACCACGGCGGTGGCGGTGGCGGGGCGGACGTGCCGCTCGTAGAAGGCGCGCACGGCCGCGGAGTCGATCTTCGCGACGGTCTCCTCGGTGCCCTGGCGGGGGCGCGCCATGCGCGAGGCCGCCGGGAACAGCTCCTTGGAGAGCTCCTTGGCGGCCCGGCGGGCGGGGTTGGCCAGCTCGTGCGGGATCTCGTCGAGGCGGTTGCGGACCAGCCGCTCGACCTCGCTGTCGGCGAACGCGGGCGCCCTGAGGGCGTCGGCGAGCAGGCCGAGGGCCTTGGCCAGCCGGGAGGCCGGCACCTCCAGGCTCAGCCGGACGCCGGGGTGGTCGGCGTGGGTGTCGAGCGTGGCACCGCAGCGCTCCAGCTCGGCGGCGAACTCCTCGGCGGAGTGCTTGTCGGTGCCCTCGGAGAAGGCCCGCGCCATGATCGTGGCGACGCCGTCGAGGCCGGCCGGCTCGGCGTCCAGCGGCGCGTCCAGGAGCACCTCGACGGCGACGACCTGCTGGCCGGGGCGGTGGCAGCGCAGCAGCGTCAGGCCGTTGCCGAGCGTGCCGCGGGTGGGGGCCGGGAACGCCCAGGGACGTGCGTCGCCCGGCTGCGGCTGGGGGTGGAAGTCCATCGTGGCGAGCTCGGTCACTTGGCCGCCTCCTCGGTGTCGTCGCCGGCTGCGCGCGGGGCGTCGGTGTCGGTGTCGTGGGCCGGTGCGGCCCCGGTGGCGCCGTCCTGTGCGGTCTCCGTGCCGCCGGTCTCGGCGGCCTCATCGGCCTCCGTGGCGTCCGTGACCGTCGGCTCGTAGACGAGCACCGCGCGGTTGTCGGGCCGCAGGCGGGCCTTGGCGACCTCCTGGACCTCCTCGGCGGTCACCTCCAGGACGCGGTCGACGGCGGTCAGGGCGAGCTTGGGGTCGCCGAACAGTACGGCGTACCGGCACAGTTCGTCGGCGCGGCCGGCGACCGTGCTGAGCCGGTCCAGCCACTCGCGCTCCAGCTGGGCCTGGGCCCGCTCCATCTCCTCGGCCGTCGGGCCCTCCTCGGCGAACCGGGCGAGCTCCTCGTCGATGGCGGCCTCGATGACCGGCACCTCGACGTCCCCGGACGTCTTCACGTCCAGCCACCCCAGGGAGGGCGCCCCGGCCAGCCGCAGCAGGCCGAACCCGGCCGCCACCGCCGTCCGGTCCCGGCGTACCAGCCGGTTGTACAGGCGGGACGACTCGCCGCCGCCGAGGACGGTCAGCGCCAGGTCGGCGGCGTCGCACGCGCGCGTGCCGTCCTGCGGGAGCCGGTAGGCGGCCATCAGGGCGCGCGCCGGGACCTCCTCCTCGACGACCTCGCGGAGCTGCCCGCCGATGACCTCGGGCAGCGCGCCGTCGCGCGGGGCGGGCTTGCCGTCGTGCGAGGCGATGGAACCGAAGTACTTCTCGATCCAGGCGAGCGTCTGCCGGGGGTCGATGTCGCCGACCACCGACAGCACCGCGTTGTTGGGCGCGTAGTAGGTGCGGAAGAACGCGCGGGCGTCCTCCAGGGTCGCCGCGTCCAGGTCGGCCATCGAGCCGATCGGCGTGTGGTGGTAGGGGTGGCCCTCCGGGTAGACGAGCGCGGTGAGCTTCTCGAAGGCGGTGCCGTACGGGACGTTGTCGTAGCGCTGCCGGCGCTCGTTCTTGACGACGTCCCGCTGGTTCTCCATGGACTCGTCGTCCAGGGCCGCCAGCAGGGAGCCCATGCGGTCGGCCTCCAGCCAGAGGGCGAGCTCCAGCTGGTGGGCGGGCATGGTCTCGAAGTAGTTGGTGCGCTCGAAGCTGGTGGTGCCGTTGAGCGAGCCGCCGGCGCCCTGCACCAGCTCGAAGTGACCGTTTCCCTTCACCTGGGCGGAGCCCTGGAACATCAGGTGCTCGAAAAGGTGAGCCAGACCGGTACGCCCCTTGACCTCGTGGCGCGAGCCGACGTCGTACCAGAGGCACACCGCCGCGACCGGGGTCAGGTGGTCCTCGGAGAGCACCACGCGCAGGCCGTTCTCCAGGCGGTGCTCGGTCGCTGTCAGGCCGCCGGAGCCTGCCTCGGCTGTGGCCGTGTGACCCATGGGCATGTACGTCCCTTCGATCGCGGTGCGGTCGGGAAACCGCGGATTTCCTGCCAGTCCTGCCACTGTATGCAAGCGCGCGGACCTGGTGCGAAGTTCCCGCAGCGGGTACGCCGAGAGCGAGAACCGGGTCGCCCGGTGCGAGGGCGTAGCCTGCGGGGCAGCGCGGGGCAGGACGGCCCACGTCGGGTCCAGGGTCCGCGTTGTCAGTGCCGCGGTCCACAATGGTGCGCGGCAGACGCCGTTCACGCTTCAGCACGAGTGAGCCGCAGGGACCTGAGCGCCCCGTGGGGAACGACCAGAAAACAGGAGGAGCCGGCAGCGATGGCCCGCCGCAGCACGAAGACCCCGCCGCCCGACGACTCGTACGAGGAGCGGATCCTCGACATCGACGTCGTGGACGAGATGCAGGGCTCCTTCCTCGAGTACGCGTACTCGGTCATCTACTCCCGGGCTCTGCCGGACGCCCGTGACGGTCTCAAGCCCGTGCACCGCCGCATCGTCTACCAGATGAACGAGATGGGCGTGCGCCCCGACCGCGGCTATGTGAAGTGCGCCCGCGTGGTCGGCGAGGTCATGGGCAAGCTGCACCCGCACGGCGACGCGTCGATCTACGACGCGCTGGTGCGCATGGCCCAGCCGTTCTCCATGCGGGTGCCCCTGGTCGACGGCCACGGCAACTTCGGCTCGCTGGGCAACGACGACCCGCCCGCCGCCATGCGATACACCGAGTGCCGGATGGCCGAGGCCACCAGCTTGATGACGGAGTCGATCGACGAGGACACGGTCGACTTCGCGCCCAACTACGACGGCCAGGAACAGGAGCCGGTGGCCCTGCCCGCCGCGTTCCCGAACCTGCTGGTCAACGGCTCGTCCGGGATCGCGGTCGGCATGGCCACGAACATGCCGCCGCACAACCTGCGCGAGGTGATCGCGGCCGCCCGGCACCTGATCCGGCACCCGAACGCCGATCTCGAGGCCCTGATGCGGCACGTCCCGGGCCCGGACCTGCCCACCGGCGGCCGGATCGTCGGCCTGTCCGGGATCCGCGACGCCTACGAGACGGGCCGCGGCACGTTCAAGATGCGGGCGACGGTCTCGGTGGAGGAGGTGACGGCGCGCCGCAAGGGCCTGGTCGTCACCGAGCTGCCCTTCGCCGTCGGCCCGGAGAAGGTGATCGCCAAGATCAAGGACCTGGTCGGCTCGAAGAGGCTGCAGGGCATCGCCGACGTCAAGGACCTCACCGACCGTGAGCACGGGCTGCGCCTGGTCATCGAGATCAAGAACGGCTTCGTACCGGAGGCGGTCCTGGAGCAGCTCTACAAGCTGACGCCGATGGAGGAGTCCTTCGGCATCAACAACGTCGCCCTGGTCGACGGCCAGCCCCTCACCCTGGGCCTGAAGGAGCTCCTGGAGGTCTACCTCGACCACCGCTTCGAGGTCGTGCGCCGCCGCTCGGAGTTCCGCCGCGGCAAGCGGCGCGACCGGCTGCACCTGGTCGAGGGCCTGCTCACGGCCCTGGTGGACATCGACGAGGTCATCCGCCTGATCCGCTCCAGCGAGAACTCCGCGCAGGCCAAGGAGCGCCTGATGGCGCGCTTCGGGCTGAGCGAGGTCCAGACGCAGTACATCCTGGACACGCCGCTGCGCCGCCTGACCAAGTACGACCGGATCGAGCTGGAGGCCGAGAAGGACCGGCTCACCGCGGAGATCGAGGAGCTGACCCGCATCCTGGAGTCGGACGCCGAGCTGCGCAAGCTGGTCTCCGCCGAACTGGCGGCGGTGGCCAAGAAGTTCGGCACCGAGCGCCGTACGGTCCTGCTGGACTCGGCGGCCACCGTGGTGGCCGCCGTCCCGCTCCAGGTGGCCGACGACCCGTGCCGGGTGCTGCTGTCGTCGACGGGCCTGCTGGCCCGTACGGTGAACGCCGAGCCGTTCCCCGGGGACGCCTCCGCCAAGCGCGCCAAGCACGACGTGATCGTCTCGGTGGTGCCGGCCACGGCCCGCGGCGAGGTGGGCGCGGTGACCTCGGCGGGCCGGCTGCTGCGGATCAACGTCGTCGACCTGCCGCAGCTCCCGGAGACGACCACGACGTCGAACGTCTCGGGGGGCGCGCCGCTCGCCGAGTTCGTCTCCCTGGAGGACGACGAGACGGTGGTCTGCCTGACCACGCTCGAGGAGTCCTCCCCGGGTCTGGCCCTCGGCACGGAACAGGGCGTCGTCAAGCGCGTGGTCCCGGACTACCCGGCCAACAAGGACGAGCTGGAGGTCATCACCCTCAAGGAGGGCGACCGCATCGTCGGCGCGGTCGAGCTGCGCACGGGCGAGGAGGACCTGGTCTTCATCACGGACGACGCGCAGCTGCTGCGCTACCAGGCCGCGCAGGTCCGCCCGCAGGGCCGCCCGGCGGGCGGTGTGGCGGGCATCAAGCTCGCCGAGGGCGTCAAGGTCATCTCCTTCACGGCGGTGGACCCGGCGGCGGACGCGGTGGTCTTCACGGTCGCCGGTGCGCGCGGCACGCTGGACGACTCCGTCCAGACGACCGCCAAGGTGACACCGTTCGACCAGTACCCGCGCAAGGGCCGGGCGACCGGCGGTGTGCGCTGCCAGCGGTTCCTGAAGGGTGAGGACTGCCTGTCCTTCGCCTGGGCGGGCGCCGTGCCGGCCCGCGCCGCGCAGAGGAACGGCACGCCGACCGAGCTGCCCGAGATCGACCCGCGCCGCGACGGCTCGGGCGTGTCGCTGGCGAAGCCGGTGGCGGCGGTGGCGGGGCCGGCCTACTAGGCGCGGTCTAGGCCGGGGACGACCCCGGACCCGGCTCGTCCGGGTCCCACGGGTCCACACCGGGTGTGCCCGGATCATCGGTCATCTCCGGATCGGTTATGTCCAGATCGCTCATGTCCGGATCCGCTACGTGCGGATCGAGCGCGTCCGGACCGGTTACCTCCGGATCGGTTACGTCTGGACCGGGCGCGTCCTGATCACCCACGTCCGGATCGGTCACGTCCGGTACGTAGCGCAGGACGCCCCACATGCCCTGCTCGTCGGCGTGCCGGGTGTCGCTCCGGCACGCGACCAGCTCCTTCTCGAGGGCCGGGGCGTCGATGCCGGAGCCGATGAGGACGAGCTGGGTGAGGCGGTCGTCGTCCGGGCTCCAGGGCTCCGGGTAGAAGCGGAGGAACCGACCGACCGCGTGCACGGCGTACCGGTTGCGCGCGTCGTACGGGCCGAAGTCGACGTACCCCTTGATCCGGTAGAGCCCCTCGGGCCGGCTGTCGAGGAAGGCCATCAGGCGGCGCGGGTCGAGGGGTGTGCCGGAGACGAAGGACAGGCTGTCGTAGGCGGTGTGCAGATGGCCGCCGTGCTCCTCGCCCGGCCCGCGATGGTCGTGCAGGTCGTCGAAGGAGAGCTGGCCGACGCGCTCTTGGGACGGCCGGCAGTCGAAGAGGAATTCGGGATCGACGCGGCCGTAGGCCGCCGGGACGACGGCGGCGCGGTCGGCGAGGGACCGGACGAGGGCGAGGACGCGCTCGGCGTCCGCCGCCCGGTCGGTCTTGTTGACCACCACCAGGTCGGCCAGGGCGAGGTGCCGGTCGATCTCCGGGTGCTGCGCCCGGGTGCCCTCGAACTCCGCGGCGTCGACGACCTCCACGAGCCCGCCGTACACGACGCCCGGATGCTCGCTGGCCAGCACCATCCGTACCAGTTCCTGGGGCTCGGCGAGTCCGCTGGCCTCGATGACGATCACGTCGACGCCGACGGCGGGGTGGGCCAGCCGCCCGAGGTAGCCGTCCAGTTCACCGGCGTCCACGGCACAGCACAGGCACCCGTTGCCGAGCGAGACGGTGGAGTCGCCCAGTGCCCCCGCCACGGCCATGGCGTCGATCTCGACGGCCCCGAAGTCGTTGACGATGGCGCCGATACGGCTGCCGCCGCTGCGGTGCAGGAGGTGGTTGAGCAATGTCGTCTTGCCGGAGCCCAGGAATCCGGCGAGTACGACGACCGGGATCTGCCGGTGACTCGGGCTCTGGCCCACCGCGCGACCTCTCTTCCACCTACGCGCACACCGGTCCACGGCCCGGCGCGCCTACGGAACCTGGCTGCCGGGCCAGGATACGAGCCCGCCGGAGGTCCACGAAGCGAGCGGTCCGTCCGCGAGGGAAGCGGTCCCGAGGCGCCCCGGCCCACCGTTCCGCGCCTCTCGGTCGCCCGTCGCCCGCGCAGGGACCCGCCCGGCGTCAGACCCTCGCCGGCGCCGCCACCCGGGGCTCCGGCCCCACGTACCGCGCGGCGGGTCGGATGATCTTCGAGTCCTCGGACTGCTCCAGGATGTTGGCGCTCCAGCCGACGGCGCGCGCCGCGGCGAAGGTCGGGGTGAACATCTCGCGCGGCAGGCCGCAGAGTTCCATGACCACTCCTGCGTAGAACTCGACGTTGGTGTGCAGTGCGCGCCCGGGCTTGAGTTCGGCGAGGATCGCCTCGACCCGGCGCTCGACCTCCACCGCGAAGTCGACCAGCGGCCCGCCGAACTGCCGGGCGATCCCGCGCAGCATGCGGGAGCGCGGGTCCTCCGTGCGGTAGACGGGGTGCCCGAAACCCATGATGCGGTCGCCGGCGAGGACGCGTTCCCGGATCCAGGAGTCGATGCGGTCCACCGTGCCGATCGCGTCCAGGGTGTCCAGCGCCCGGCTCGGGGCGCCGCCGTGCAGCGGCCCCGAGAGCGCGCCGACCGCGCCCACGAGGCATGCCGCCACGTCGGCGCCGGTGGACGCGATGACCCGCGCCGTGAAGGTTGATGCATTGAATCCGTGATCAATGGTGGAGATCAGGTACTGCTCGACCGCCCGGGCACGCCGGGGGTCCGGCTCCTCGCCCGTCAGCATGTACAGGTAGTTGGCCGCGTACGGCAGGTCCTCGCGCGGCGGTACCGGGTCCAGTCCCCTGCCCAGCCGATGCAGCGCGGTGAGCACCGTCGGCACGGCCGCGGTCGCCGCCAGGGTGTCCTCGCGCCGCCGGTCCGCGTCGATGTCGTACAGCGGCCGGAACCCCCGCGCGGCGCCCAGCAGGGAGAGCGCCGTGCGCAGCCCGGAGAGCGGGCCGGAACGTCCGCCGGCCGCCGCGACGGCGGGCAGCGCGGCCGCCACCCCGGCGGGCAGCGGCCGCAGCGCCGCGGTCCACGCGGCGAAGGCGGCCGCGCCGGCGGTGTCCGGCAGGTCCCCGTGCACGAGGAGGTGCCAGACGTCCTCGAAGGAGCGGGTCTGCGCCAGTTCGACGGCCGAGTACTGGCGGTAGTGGTAGAAGCCCTCGAGACCCCGCACGTCACCGATCCGGGTGTCGGTCACGACGACGCCCGCGAGTCCCCGCGGCACGTCGACGGCAAGGGATGCGGACCTGTTGGTGGACATGATTTCCTCCTTGGACTTGATTTCAATGTCTATGGTTGACTTAATATCTGTCAATATTGATGGAATCAATATATTGTCCAGACCGCTACGGTGACCCCCATGCGCGATCAGGAACACGGCCCCGTCCCACAGGAGCGGCGGCTGAGCACCAAAGAGGCCGCCGAACTGCTCGGCGTGAAGGCGGAGACCGTGTACGCCTACGTGAGCCGGGGCCAGCTCAGCAGCCACCGCGCGCCCGGCGGCCGGGGCAGCACCTTCGACGCCCGGGAGGTGGAGGCGCTGGCGCGGCGCAACCGGCGGGAGAGCGCCGGCAGCGCCGCCCCCGGCGCCGACCTGGCCGTACGCACCCGCATCACGCTGATCGACGAGGACCGGTACTACTTCCGGGGCGTCGACGCGACCGACCTGGCCGCCCGCCACAGCTACGAGGAGATCGCCGAGTGGCTGTGGACCGGGCGGCTGCGCCCCGGGATCACCTTCCCGGCGCCGGGCGACGCCCTCGCCGTCGCCCGGCGCGCGGTCGGCGCGCTGCCCGAGCACAGCGGCCCCACCGACCGGTTGCGGGTCGCCGCGGTCGCCGCCGCCAGCGCGGACCCGCTGCGCTTCGACCTCTCCGAGGACGCCGTGCTGGGCACCGCACGCGTGCTCATCCCGACGCTGGTCGGCGCCCTGCCGCCGGTGTGGCACGGGCACCGCGACGAGGGCCCCCTGGCCCTGCGCCTGTGGACCCGGCTCAGCGGACGCGACCCCGACGAGGGCTCCCTGCGCGCCCTGGACACGGCCCTCGGCCTGCTCGTCGACCACGACCTGGCCGCCTCCACGCTCGCGGTGCGCGTCGCGGCGTCGGCCCGGGCACACGCCTACGCGGCCGTCTCCGCGGGGCTCGGCGTGATCGAGAGCCCCCTGCACGGCGCGGCCAGCGGCCTGGCGCACCGGATGCTCCTGGAGGTCCTGGACCAGGGCGACGCGGGCCCCGTGATCGCGGAGGAACTGCGGGCCGGCCGCCGTGTCCCCGGGCTCGGCCACCGGCTGTACTCCGGCGAGGACCCGCGCGCGCGTGCGCTGTTCGCCCTCCTGGAGCGGATGCCCGCCGCCGAGCCCGCCCTGGCCGCCGCGCGGGACGTCGTGGCCACCGCCGCCCGGTACACCCCGCTGCACGCCAATGTGGACCTGGCGCTCGCCGTGCTCACCGCGGCCTGCGGGATGCCCGCCACCGCGGGCGAGACGATCTTCGCGGTGGCCCGTACGGCGGGCTGGATCGCGCACGCCCTGGAGGAGTACGGCGAGCGGCCGCTGCGGATGCGCCCCAGCGGCCACTACGCGGGCCTCCGGCCGCCGCAGCCCCTGCCGGAGTAGGCCCGGGAGGGCCCGGAAGTCGGCCCGGACGAAGTCAGGTTAGGCTCACCTCTGTGAGTAGGTGTGCAACCGTCTCGCGGGATCTCGCCGAGCCCGTTTCCGGAACGGCCGCGACCGCCAGGACCTGGCTCCTGGTGGAGCAGCCGGGTCCGTGGGGCGCCAAGGCGCTCACGTCGAGCCACCTGGACCCCGCGCTGGGCCGGGCCCTGGAGGCGGCCGCCAAGGGCACGGGCGTGCGCGTCGCGCTCATCCGCCGCCCCGGCCGCCACGCCGACTGCGGCGCCCCCGCCGCGCGGCACGTGTACGCGGCCCACACCCTGCCCGGCAAGGCGTGGCTGCACGCGGCCACGACCGAGGACCCGGGGCAGTTGCTCGACCTCGACTTCGCCGCTCTGGGCCGGGGCGACCCCCGCTCCTTCGACGCCACGCTGCGGGCACGGCCCCACACCGGCCCGCCGCTCGTCCTCGTCTGCACCAACGGCAAGCGCGACCGCTGCTGCGCCCTCCTGGGCCGCCCTCTGGCGACGGAACTGGCCGCGTCCAGGACGGGAGGCGTCTGGGAGGTCACCCATTTGGGGGGTCATCGCTTCTCACCGACGCTGCTCGTGCTCCCGTACGGCTACGCGTACGGCCGCGCCGAGGCCCGCACGGTCGAGGACGTCGTGCACGGCGTCCAGGAGGGCCGGATCGTCCTGGACGGGTGCCGCGGCCGCTCCGCCTGGGAGCGGCCGGGCCAGGCGGCGGAGCTGGCCGTGCGCGCGGCGGTGGGCGAGTACGCGGCGGACGCGCTGAGCGTCGTACGGACCGAGGACGCCGCACGCCCGGACGGCGGCGCGCCCCGCTGGGAGGTGATCGTCGCCCACGCGGACGGACGCCACTGGCTCGTGGTCGTCGTCCAGGGCGCGTCACAGCCCCCGCGCGCGGAGACCTGCGGGACGTCGGTGCTGGGCGCCCCGGCGCGGATGGACGTGGTGACGGTCCGCGAACTGCGGCCCACCGCGCTGGCGAGCTGACGCACCGGCGGGAATCCGCCCCGCCACGCTCGAACAGCCGTCCGTCCCCGCTACGGCGGACCGCGCCCGCCCACGTACCGTCGTGGGTATGAGCCCCACTCCCCCCGTACGACGCCTGCGTCTCGGTCTGCCCCGCCGGATGTTCTCGCAGGTGCTGATGGCGCAGGTGGCGATCGCCGCGGGAGTCGCGGTGCTGGCGACCGGGCTGTTCCTCGCCCCGCTGGGCGACCAGCTGGACGACCAGGCGATGCGGCGCGCGCTCGCCATCGCGCAGACCACCGCGGCACAGCCGCGGCTCGCCCGGGACGTGCAGACCACGCCCGCCACCGCGGACGGGCCGGTCCAGCGGGAGGCCGAACGGATCCGGCGGGCCACGCACGCCGAGTACGTCGTGGTGATGGACCGGCGCGGCGTGCGCTGGTCGCACACCGAGCCCTCACAAGTCGGCCGGCACGTCTCGACGGACCCCAGCGACGCGCTCGCCGGCCGGGAGGTCATGGAGATCGACGAGGGCACTCTGGGCCGCTCCGCGCGCGGGAAGGTGCCGCTGCGGGACGGCGACGGGGAGATCGTCGGGGCGGTCTCGGTGGGCATCGCGTACGACAGTGTCCGCGCGCTGCTGCTCCACGCGATCCCGGAGCTGCTGGCGTATGCCGGCGGTGCCCTGGCCGTGGGTGCCGTGGCCGCCTGGCTGATCTCCCGGCGGGTGCAGCGGCAGACGCGGGACCTGGCCTTCTCCGACATCGCGGGGCTGCTCGCGGAACGCGAGGCGATGCTGCACGGCATCCGGGAGGGCGTCGTCGCGCTGGACCGCGCGGGCCGTGTCCGGCTGCTCAACGACGAGGCGCGGCGTCTGCTGGGCATCGGCGACGACGCCGTGGGCCGCGCCCCCGACGAGGCGCTCGGCACGGGCCGTACGGCGGACGTGCTGGCCGGCCGGGTGACCGGCACCGATCTGCTCACGGTGCGCGGCCCGCGCGTGCTGGTCGCCAACCGCATGCCCACCGGCGACGGCGGCGCCGTCGCCACCCTGCGCGACCGCACCGAGCTGGAGCAGCTGGGCCGGGAGCTGGACTCGACCCGCGGCCTGATCGACGCCCTGCGCGCACAGGACCACGAGCACGCCAACCGGATGCACACGTTGCTGGGGCTGCTCGAACTGGGGATGTTCGACGACGCGGTCGAGTTCGTCGGCGAGGCCGTCGGCGACCACCGGGCCACCGCGGAACAGGTCACCGAGAAGATCCAGGACCCCCTGCTGGCCGCGCTGCTGGTCGGCAAGGCGACGGTCGCGGCCGAGCGGGGCGTCGCGCTGCGCCTGTCGGGCCGTACCCGCCTGCCGGACCGGCTGGTCGACGCCCGGGGGCTGGTCACCGTCGTGGGCAACCTGGTGGACAACGCGTTCGACGCGGTCGCGGGCACGCCGCACGCGCGCGTGGAGGTCGAACTGCGCGCCCAGGGGCGTACCGCCGTGCTCACGGTACGGGACACCGGTCCTGGCATCCCGGCGGAGCTGCGGGAACTGGTCTTCACCGAGGGCTGGTCCACCAAGGAGCCGCCCGCGCACCGGGAGCGCGGCATCGGGCTCGCCATGGTCCGCAGGCTGGCGGAGCGGCAGGGCGGCACCGCGACGGTGCGCGAGGCCGCCGGCGGCGGCGCGGAGTTCACCGTCGTCCTGCCCGAGGCCCTGACCGGACCGGGCGCGGAACCGGCCCTGACCGTCCCGCCGGCTCCGCGGGCCGCCGAGGAGGAGGCATGATGATCGAGGTGTTGGTCGTGGACGACGACACCCGGGTGGCGCGCGTGAACGCCGCGTACGTCGAGAAGGTGCGCGGCTTCCACGTCGCCGGGGAGGCGCACAGCGCGGCCGAGGTGCTGCGCCGGCTGGACGAACTGCCCCACGTGGACCTGGTCCTCATGGACCACTACCTGCCCGACGACACCGGCGTGGCGGCGGTGCGGGAGATGCGCCGACGCGGCCACCAGACCGACGTGATCATGGTGACGGCGGCACGCGACATCGCGACGGTGCGGGCGGCGATGCGGCAGGGCGCGCTGCAGTACCTGGTCAAGCCGTTCGCCTTCGCGGGGCTGCGCGCCAAGCTGGAGGCGTACGCCGAGCTGCGCCGCACTCTCGACGGCGGCGGCGAGGCGGAGCAGGCGGAGGTGGACCGCATCTTCGGCGCGCTGTCCGCGACGACGGAGCCGGACCTGCCCAAGGGGCACTCGCCCACCACCGCCGAACTCGTACGGCAGTCCCTGATGAGCGCGGAAGGCCCCCTGTCGGCCCAGGAGATCGCCGAACGCACCGGGGTGAGCCGGCAGACCGCCCAGCGCTATCTGAAGCTCCTGGAGCGCACGGGACGGGTCACGCTGACCCTGAAGTACGGCGACGCCGGCCGCCCGGAACACCGCTACGCGTGGGCGCCCCGCCCCTGAACCGCCGCCCCGCTGCGTGGGGGCCGTCCCGCCCTGGATGTGCCGCCCGTCCACGCGGGGGCCGCCCCGCCTTGCAGGCACCGCCCGCTACGCCGCGCCCGCCCCTGCCAGCGCCCGCATCCGTGCGGCGACCACGCCGGCGAGCGTGGACCGGGCGCAGTCGCGGACGAGTCCGGCGACCAGCAGCAGGACCACGCACCAGGCGACCAGGAGACCCCCGAGTACAGCATGCCGTCGTGCCTGTCGTCGGTTCCTCGGTGTCGCAGCGCGGTTCGAGCGCGGCCCGGATCCCGGCGCGGCCGCGCGTGCCGGGCGTGGGACCAGGTGAGCAGGAAGGGGGTGAGGAACTGCCCGAGCCCGGCCGGCATCGCCACGTCCACCGCGCCCACCACGGGCGGCGCCATCAGCCCCGGCGCGGCCGTGGCGGCGACGTACGCCGCGTACCCGAGGAAGAAGCCGGTCACCGCCGGGACCACGAGGCTCAGGTGGCGCCCGCGCAGCTCCTGGACAGCCGCCGGCACGGCCAGAGCGGGACCGTCCCCGGTTCCCCTTCGTCCCGCTCTTCATCCCATCAGGTGACCTGGGCCCCCGTGGCCCGGGCCCGCGCCTACGCGTCGATGCGGGACCGGTCCAGGGTCGCCGCCGAGCTGGAGATGAACTCCTTGCGCGGGGCGACGTCGTTGCCCATCAGGAGGTCGAAGACCTGCTCCGCGGCGTCCAGGTCGGAGAGGTTGATGCGGCGCAGGGTGCGGTGCCGCGGGTCCATGGTGGTCTCGGCCAGCTGGTCGGCGTCCATCTCGCCGAGGCCCTTGTAGCGCTGGATCGAGTCCTTGTAGCGGATGCCCTTGGTCTGGAACTCCATGAGCTTGTCGCGCAGTTCCCGGTCCGAGTAGGTGTAGACGTACTTGTCCTGGCCCTTCTTCGGCTGGACGATCTCGATCCGGTGCAGCGGGGGCACCGCGGCGAAGACGCGGCCGGCCTCCACCATGGGGCGCATGTAGCGCTGGAAGAGCGTCAGCAGCAGGCAGCGGATGTGGGAGCCGTCGACGTCGGCGTCGGTCATCATGATGATCTTGCCGTAGCGCGCCGCGTCGAGGTCGAAGGTCCGGCCCGAGCCGGCCCCTATGACCTGGATGATCGCGCCGCACTCGGCGTTCTTCAGCATGTCCGTCACGGACGACTTCTGGACGTTGAGGATCTTGCCGCGGATCGGCAGCAGGGCCTGGAACTCGGAGTTCCGGGCGAGCTTGGCGGTGCCGAGCGCGGAGTCCCCCTCGACGATGAACAGTTCGCTGCGGTCCACGTCGTCGCTGCGGCAGTCGGCGAGCTTGGCCGGCAGCGACGAGGACTCCAGGGCCGTCTTGCGGCGCTGCGCGTCCTTGTGCTGGCGCGCGGCGATGCGGGTGCGCGCGGCGGCGACGATCTTCTCCAGGACCACCCGGGACTGCTGGGCGGCGTCCCGCTTGGTGGCGGTCAGGAAGGCCTTGAGCTCCTTGGAGACGACGGTGTTCACGATGCGGCGGGCCGCCGAGGTACCGAGCACCTCCTTGGTCTGCCCCTCGAACTGCGGCTCGGCGAGGCGGACGGTGACGACCGCGGTCAGGCCCTCCAGGGCGTCGTCCTTGACGACGTCGTCCTCGGCGACCCGCAGCAGCTTCTTGGCGCGCAGCACCTCGTTGACCGTCTTGGCGACGGCCTGCTCGAAGCCGGCGACATGGGTGCCGCCCTTGGGGGTGGCGATGATGTTGACGAAGGACCTGACCGTGGTGTCGTAACCGGTGCCCCAGCGCAGCGCCACGTCGACGCCGAGTTCGCGGGTGACCTCCGTGGGGGTCATCTGACCGTGCTCGTCGAGGACCGGGACGGTCTCCTTGAAGGTGCCCTGCCCGGTGAAGCGGAGGGTGTCGCAGACCGGCTTGTCGGTGGCCAGGAACTCGCAGAACTCGCTGATGCCGCCGTCGAAGCGGAAGGACTCCTCGCCCTTGCTGCCGCCCTCGCCGAGGCCGAACTCGTCACGGACGACGATGGTCAGGCCGGGCACCAGGAACGCCGTCTGACGGGCGCGCTGGTGCAGGTTCTCCAGGGAGAGCTTGGCGTCCTTGAGGAAGATCTGGCGGTCGGCCCAGTAGCGCACGCGCGTGCCGGAGCGGGTCCTGGGGATCTTCTTGGCCTTGCGCAGGCCGCTCTTGGCCTCGAATCCGGCGTCCGGCCCCAGCGCGGCGAAGGCGCCGGGGACGCCGCGCCGGAAGCTGATGGCGTGGGTGTGGCCGCCGCGGTCGACCTCGACGTCCAGCCGGGCGGACAGCGCGTTCACCACCGAGGCGCCCACACCGTGCAGACCGCCGGAGGCGGCGTAGGACCCGCCGCCGAACTTGCCGCCGGCGTGCAGCTTGGTCATGACGACCTCGACGCCGGACAGGCCGGTCTTGGGCTCGACGTCGACCGGGATGCCGCGGCCGTTGTCGCGCACCTCCACCGAGCCGTCGTCGTGCAGGATCACCTCGATGTGGTCGCAGTACCCGCCGAGGGCCTCGTCCACGGAGTTGTCGATGATCTCCCACAGGCAGTGCATCAGGCCGCGGCTGTCCGTCGAGCCGATGTACATGCCGGGGCGCTTGCGGACGGCCTCCAGCCCCTCGAGGACGAGCAGGTGCCGAGCGGTGTAGTTGGAACCGTCCCGGTCTGCTCCTGCCAGCAGCGCTGTGGACGGCACGGACGTCTCGGCGGTCACGCGGTTCGCTCCTCGCTGAATTTCATTGGGGGCCCATCTGGGTAAGGGCGCGGCTCCGGTAGCCGTTCAGAGGGTACCCAGGCCTGGTAGAGCCCTTGTAACGCCACCCTCGTCCGGAACTCAGACTAGTCCACGTTCGCATGAGTGTTCGATCCCTCGATGGAGTGAAGCACATATCACGTTCCCTTCGAGGCATGAACCATTTAGGCTCCGGGCACGTCCTCATGAACAACCGGCAACCCGGCCGGGGAGGACCGCAACCGACAGACTGCGCGAACCCGTAAGACATACAGACACGTACTACGGCACATTCGCCGCCAACCGGCAGCAGACAGCCGACCCGGGAGATTTTTTCAGGTGAAAGCCCCGAGCGGGAACGTTTTCGGGCTGGTTGGATGTTGACCCTGGTACGACAGCTCGTCGAGCTAGAGAAGAGGCGACGTGACTACTGTTCTGACCCCCGCGAGCCCGCTGACGGCCGCTGATCGCTGCGACCGCTGCGGCGCCCAGGCATACCTGCGCGTCGTCCTGCTCAGCGGCGGAGAGCTGCTCTTCTGCGCGCACCATGGCCGCAAGTTCGAGCCGGAACTCAAGAAGATCGCCGCTGAGATACAGGACGAGACGGAGCGGCTGACGGCCGTTCCCCCCACCACTTCGGAGGATGAGCGCTGACGCCTCGCGTCCCCGACGAGCCCGGTACAGACCGGTGACGGGCGGCCGCCCTGCTTCAGGGCGGCCGCCCGTCCTCGTCTCCGCTGGCGCTCGGAGCCCCGTCAGGACG
This sequence comes from Streptomyces cinereospinus, assembly GCF_042430725.1. Lineage (NCBI taxonomy): Bacteria > Bacillati > Actinomycetota > Actinomycetes > Kitasatosporales > Streptomycetaceae > Streptomyces > Streptomyces cinereospinus. The sequence continues at coordinate 69,314 of NZ_JBHMCY010000009.1, forward strand.
CTCCTTCAGCCGTCGGGGGCATCCGCCCGGGCTCTCAGGCGGCGCTCCCACGGGTCTCACCCGGCGCGGGCTGAGCCGGCTGAGCGGGGCGGTCCCAGCCGAGCTTGCGCAGGACGTCGGAGACCCGCGTGTAGACGCCCGGGCTGCCCGGCCGGCCGCAGCCGCTTCCCCACGACACCAGGCCGATCAACCGCCCCTCGGCGACCAGTGGTCCTCCGCTGTCCCCCTGGCAGGCGTCCCGGCCCCCCACCCGCTCCCCCGCGCACAGCATGGCGTCCGCGCGGTAGGTGCCGTCGGCACTGCCCGGATACGCTTTCTCACACAGCGCGTCCGACAGCACGCGCATGCGCCCCGCGCGCAGGCGGTACGGGTAGTCTCCGGCTCCGGTGACGTCTCCCCAGCCGTAGACGGTGGCGCGCGTGTCCGCCGTGTACGCGGGGTCGCCCGCCGCGGCCATGCCGATCACCGCACTGTCCGGAAGGTTCCCGGCGAGGGTGAGGACCGCGAAGTCCCCCGTGTTGGTGATCCCGTCGTACGCGGGATTCACCCAGGTCTCGCGGACCTCGATCTCCTGCCCCTCGTCCGACCGCAGGTCCGTACGGCCCGCGATGACCTTGAGGTCGCGCACCTGGCCGGGCGGCCCTCCCAGGACGTCCTCGCCCAGGCAGTGCGCCGCGGTCAGGACGGTGGTCCGGCCCACCGCGACCGCTCCGCAGAACTGACCCGACCGCGTACCTCCGAACCGGTCACGGCTGGACAGCGCCACCGTCCAGGGACTGTCGGCGGCATCGACCGGGAAGCCGCCGACGACGATGCCGTCCGCGGCGGCGGGGGCGGTGGAGACCAGCGGTATCGCGGCCGCGGCGGCCGCGAGGACCAGCGGCCGGGCCAGCATCCGTGCAAAAGGACGACGCATAGGTGCTCCTCACTTCGAGGTGTCGGTGAGACACCCAGAGTGATTCACGCCGCGATCGCCCGCACCCGCTCAGCCCAGCGGGCGCCCGCCGCCCGCCCCCGGCCCGGAATGACGCGCCACGCGGGAAGGCCCGGCACCCCTTTGGGGTGACCGGGCCTTCGTGGCGGTGCGGACGACCTAGTCGAGGTAGTCGCGCAGCACCTGCGAACGGGACGGGTGGCGCAGCTTCGACATGGTCTTGGACTCGATCTGGCGGATGCGCTCGCGCGTGACGCCGTACACCTTGCCGATCTCGTCGAGGGTCTTCGGCTGACCGTCGGTGAGACCGAAGCGCATGGAGACGACGCCCGCCTCGCGCTCGGACAGGGTGTCGAGCACCGAGTGCAGCTGCTCCTGCAGGAGCGTGAAGCTGACCGCGTCGGCCGGGACGACGGCCTCGGAGTCCTCGATGAGGTCACCGAACTCGCTGTCGCCGTCCTCACCCAGCGGGGTGTGCAGGGAGATGGGCTCGCGGCCGTACTTCTGGACCTCGATGACCTTCTCCGGGGTCATGTCGAGCTCCTTGGCCAGCTCCTCCGGGGTGGGCTCGCGGCCCAGGTCCTGGAGCATCTGACGCTGCACGCGCGCGAGCTTGTTGATGACCTCGACCATGTGCACCGGGATACGGATGGTGCGGGCCTGGTCGGCCATGGCGCGGGTGATCGCCTGGCGGATCCACCAGGTGGCGTACGTGGAGAACTTGTAGCCCTTGGTGTAGTCGAACTTCTCGACCGCGCGGATCAGACCCAGGTTGCCCTCCTGGATCAGATCCAGGAAGAGCATGCCGCGGCCGGTGTAGCGCTTGGCCAGCGAGACCACCAGACGGAGGTTGGCCTCCAGCAGGTGGTTCTTGGCGCGGCGGCCGTCCTCGGCGATGATCTCCAGCTCGCGCTTGAGCTTGGGCGCCAGCTTGTCGGAGTTGGCCAGCTTGTCCTCGGCGAACAGACCCGCCTCGATGCGCTTGGCCAGCTCCACCTCCTGCTCGGCGTTGAGCAGGGGGACCTTGCCGATCTGCTTCAGGTAGTCCTTGACCGGGTCGGCGGTGGCGCCGGCCGCGGCGACCTGCTGCGCGGGGGCATCGTCCTCGTCCTCGTCGGACAGGACGAAACCGGCGCTCTCGGCACCCTCGGGCTCCTCGGTTGCGCCCTTGGGCTCCTCCAGCACCTCCTCGTCGAGCAGCTCGACGTCGTCCTTCTTGGCGGCGGTGGTCTTCTTCGCCGCGACCGTCTTCTTGGTCGCGACGGTCTTCTTCGCGGTCGCCTTCTTGGCGGCCGTCTTCTTGGCAGCGGCCTTCTTCGCGGGTGCGGCGTCCTCGGCCGGATCGTCGACGGCGGGCGCGGCCGGGGCGGCCGTGGCGGGGGAGGCCTTGCGGGCGGTTACCGTCTTCGCCGCGACCGTCTTGGTGGCGGTGCGCTTGGCCGGACTCTTCGCTGCGACGCTCTTGCGGGTGCGCTTGGGTTCTGCGGCACTGACCATCAGCGTCACACCCTCTTCCTCGAGGATCTGGTTGAGGCTGCGCAGTACGTTCTTCCACTGAGTGGCCGGGATCTGGTCAGCTTCGAAGGCCCGACGCACGTCGTCGCCGGCGATCTGCCCCTCAGCCTTTCCCCGCTCAATGAGCGCCATGACAGAGACGGACTCGGCGATCTCCGGCGGGAGCGTACGGGATGTGCTGGCCGACACGAACAACCTCTCGGAACGTTGGAAAACGACTTCCGGCCCCGTCCACGGCGGACAGGAGCCGACCGCCGGCTTGGGGATGGGCCGACGGCGCGGGCGGGGGCCGGGAAGAAGCACAACGCCGGACATGGCGTCCGTGTTCCCTTCTCGGCTGTCACCTCTTAGGTCATCGCGTTGCTTCCAGGAGCGTTACGCCCAATCTGCGTGGCCCGGGTCACACCTCGTAAGCGCACAAAACAATTCAGACACGGACACACAGTGCCATATTCGGCTCCCCTACCGGGCCGCCGCGAACATCGTGCGGGTCCGCCGCACCGTCGGGCCCCGCAGATCGTCAGGGAACCTGCGCGGCCCGAACAATGGACGAACGGCCGGCCGAGCGGTGCCGGGGCAGGGACATCCCGGACGCCTCCCGGCCGCGGCACGACCACGACACGGTCCCGGTGCGACCGGTGTGGGCGATCAGTGCTCGCGCGGTGCCGGTACCACGCGTTCCACTTCGGGGTGGACGGTGAGCAGCTGCCGCATGGCGGCCTCGGCGGCTCCGCCGTCGCCGGTCGCCAGGGCGTCGACGATCCTGACGTGGTGCGCCAGCGTGGACTCGTGCGGCCGGTCACAGCCGGTGACCGGGCCGCCGGAGACCTGGAGGGCGGCCGAGACGATGCCGGAGAGGTGCTCCAGCATGCGGTTGCCCGCGACCTGGATGAGCAGCGAGTGGAACTCGGCGTCGGCGCGGGAGAAGGTGATGGCGTCGCCCTGTCCCATGGCGTGGCCCATGATCTCGACCATGTCGGACAGCCGCTGCTGGACGTCCTCGCGCCCGTGCCCGGCGGCCAGCCGGGCGGCGAGCGGTTCGATGGTCCAGCGCAGCTCGCTCAGCTCCCGGCGCTGGTCGTCGCGCTGCGGCCCGAAGGCCCGCCACTCGATGATGTCCGGGTCGAGCAGGTTCCAGTCGCTGACGGGGCGCACGCGTGTGCCGACGTTCGGGCGGGCGCTGACCAGGCCCTTGGCCTCCAGGACGCGGAGCGACTCGCGGACGACGGTGCGGGAGACCTCGAAGCGCTGGCCGATCTCCTCGGGCACCAGGGGGCGGTCGGCCCCCAGGTCGCCCGAGACGATCATCTGTCCCAGCTGCTGCACGAGTTGGCCGTGCAGTCCGCGGCCGCGGCTGCCCGTGGCGCGTCGGCCCACACGGCCCAGCTCGGGGTCCGCGCCCTCCCAGGCGGGGACGCCCACGCGGTCGGGGCCGGGGGCCTCGGCGTAGGGGTAGCGGTCGAGTTCGCCCGGGCCGACGAGACCGGAGTCGGCGGAGCGGGCGGAGGTCATCATGGTGTGCGCAAGGGTACTCACGGATCCTTTGTCGGCGCTGTCTCCAACTCCCTTGAGGTCTTTGGTGAAAAGCACACGAAAGGGTGATCGCTCACCCCGTCGCAATTGACGCCTTATCGGAAAGAAATGGGCTCTCCCGTGGGAGTTGTGCGCAGTGCCAGAACAGAAGGGTGTAGAGAGCGGTCAGAAACCGGTCATCTGACCCTGCTCCGCAACGTGCTGCACAGATACGCGCAGAGCAGCGCGGCCAGCGACAACGTGAGCGCGCTGCCGACGGGTTGGGCGACGATCCGCGCCGCGGCCTCCAGATAGCGCTCTCCGCCGAAGGGCCACTGCAGCAGGAGCAGCTGCCGCATCCGCACCGGCAGCCCCGCCGCGGCTCGCACAGATGATCCCTCGACGACCTTCTGTACGAGCGGGACGACGAGAACCGGTACGGCGAGCACGGCGGCGAGTCCGGCCATGGTGGACCGGAAGACGCCGGCGGCCAGCACGCCGGCCCAGGCGCAGCCGACCACGAGGCCGAGCCAACTTGCGCTCAGCGAGAGCCAGTCGTTGGGAACCAGCGCGACTTCCCGTCCGTAGACGAGGTAGAGCGCTTCCGCGTCGCAGCCCACGGTGAGGACGGCGAGGGCGAGGGCGGTGCCCGCCGAGACCAGCAGCTTGGCCGTGAGCAGGCCCAGCCGGCGGGGCACGGTGCCGCGGTCGGCCGCCAGCGCGGGGTGGCGGAACTCGTCCCCGAAGGCCAGCGCCCCCAGCAGCCCGGCGCCGAGCGCGGCGGGTGGCAGCGGCAGCTGGTGCGGCCACGCGGCGAGCAGGCGGGCCGGCGGGGTGTGCCCGATCCGCGCGAGGACGACCGCGGTGAGCGCGGACGCGACGAGCACGGTGGCGCCGGTGACGAATCCGGTGCTGATGCCGACGGCGCGGCGGAGTTCGTAGCGGAGGGGGCGGAGAGGGCTGCGGGCGGGGCGGACGGTGATGGGGGGCGGGAGCGAGGGCAGAGCTTCCGAGGGGTGCGTGAGGTTGGCGCGGATGGTGGTGCCGGTGGGGGTGGCCGGCTTGCGGGGGATCGCCGTGCCGCTGGTGAGGTTGCGGGGTTGCTTGGCCAGCGTGTCGGGCGTTGTCGTGGGGGTGTCCTTGGCCGGTGGGCGGTGTTCTGTGGTCGACGTGCGGGTGATTGAGGGGCGGGTGGTCGACTTGTCGACAGTCACTGTGCCGGTGGCGGCCTTGTTCATGGTCGCCTGGCCGGGGGCCGCCTCGTTGGCGGCTGCCTTGTTGGTGGCCGCCTGGCTGGTGGTGTTCGTGGCTGCCTGGCTGGTGGTGCTCTTGCCTGCGGTCGCCGTGCCCGCGGGCACGTTGTCCGCGGTCGCCTTGTCCGCAGTCGCCGTGCCCGCGGTCGTTCTGGTGGCCGTCTTTTCGTCGGGCGTGCCCGAGGGGAGCGCGGTGACGTCGCGCGGCTCGGTGTCGGGCCGACGCGCGAGGGCGGTGCGCGTCCGGGGCACGTTCGGGCCCGACGCGTCCGCCGCGGGCTGCCGTTCGTGGCCCGGCTGCGGCTCCTGCGACGGTGTGGCCCCCGCACCCGGTCCCATGTCCCCCACCTCGTCGGCGAGTTTGAGTACGAGGACACCGTGGCGGAACGCGGTCTCGCCGACCTCGGCACAGGTAATGCCGTACACGGAGAGGCGGTTGCCGCTCTCCTGTACGACCTCGACGGAGCGGTGCGCGGTGCGGGCCTCCTTGGTGAGCAGGGCCGCGAGACGGGCGGCGTGCGGGCTGTGCACGGCAACGCGCGGCCGCAGCCTGGTGCGGGCGAACTCCGCGGCCTCCTGGTCGGCGACGAGCCGGCCGCGTTCCAGGGTGACGACGCGGTCGGCGGTGCGCGCGGCCTCCTTGGGGTCGGGCGTGGTGACCAGGACGGTGCCGCCCTGGGCCGCGTGGGCGCGCAGCATGCCGTACAGCCAGCTGCTCTCCCGGGACGAGAGGCCGTCGGCGGGCTCGTCGAGGACGATGGTGGGCGGGTCCGACAACAGGACGCAGGCGAGGCCGAGGCGGCGGTCCATGCCGCGGGAGAGCGTGCCGAGGGGTTCGTCGCGGAGGCTGACGAGGCCGACCACCTCCAGGACCTCGTCGGCCCGGCGGACGGAGACCCCGGCGGCGGCGCACAGCATGCGCAGATGACCGCGGACGGTCCGGCCGGGGTGCCCCGGCACGTCGCCCAGCAGGACGCCGACTTCGCGCGAGGGGTGGGCGATGCGGCGCAGGGGTCGGCCTCTGAAGTAGGTGATGCCGCGGCCCTGTTGGAGTTCGAGCATCAGCCTGAGGGTCGTCGTCTTGCCGGCACCCGGATCTCCGAGCAGCGCGGTGACGCGGCCCGCTGGTGCTTCGAAGGAGACGTCGTCGACCGTGGGCGGAAGGTCCTTGCGGGATTCGCTGGTCAGTCCGAAGGCCTGGATCACCCGTAGCAAGATAGCGCGTTATGTCCGTTTTTGGGGTACGTGACGCCTTGCTCCGCAAGGTGTTCTCGGAGGTTGGCCTCCGGGCGGAGATCGCCGCGGCGGTCCGGCGCTACACCTCCGGCCGCAGCATCGGCGGATTGAGCAGCGTGGCCCCGCCGGCGCGGAAGAGCTGTGCCGGGCGGCCGCCCTGCCGCGTGGTCGTGCCGCCCGTGGGCACCAGGAAGCCCGGGGTGCCGGTCACCTTGCGGTGGAAGTTGCGCGGGTCGAGCGCCACTCCCCAGACCGCCTCGTAGACCCGGCGCAGCTCGCCGACGGTGAACTCGGGCGGGCAGAACGCCGTCGCCAGCGACGAGTACTCGATCTTGGAGCGAGCGCGTTCCACCCCGTCCGCGAGGATCTGAGCGTGGTCGAAGGCGAGCGGCGCCGCGGGCTCGCCGTCACGGCCGTGACCGCCCTGCTGGAGCAACTCCTCGACGGGCGCCCAGCGGGCGTTGCTGGCGTCGCCGCCCGCGCGCGGGGCCGGCAGGTCGGGGGCGAGGGCGAGATGAGCGACGCTCACCACGCGCATCCTGGGGTCCCGCCCGGGATCGCCGTAGGTCGCGAGCTGCTCCAGGTGCGCGCCGTTGTCCTGGCCGGGGACCGAAGGGTCGTGGACGCACAGGCCCGTCTCCTCGGCCAGCTCACGCGCGGCGGCCTGGGCCAGATCCTCGTCCGCCCGCACAAAGCCCCCGGGGAGCGCCCAGTACCCCTGGAACGGCGGCTCGCCCCGGCGGACCGCCATCGCGCACAGGGCATGGCGGCGCACGGTCAGCACGACCAGGTCCACGGTCACGGCGAAAGGCGGAAAGGCTGACGGGTCGTAGGGCATGCCGCGATCATAGTCGTCTGCCTGACGATAAACACGCCCTTCCCCGGCCGCCCCGGTGGCCGCCCGGCGTCCGTGCGGAATGGCTCCCCACCTGCGGTTCCCGACCCCCGGGCGCCCCTAGCCAGCGAGGATCGCGCTGCCCGTTGCCGGGGGTGCGCGGCCGCTGCGGTCGCTCGGCTGGCGGGCGGTCGGGGCGACCGCGCGTGGTCATGCGGTCGGCGGGGCGCTCTCCCGTGGCCACGCACCCGCCCGGCTGACCTCGCGTGGTCGTGCCGTCCGCC
>NZ_JBHMCY010000009.1:76980-121095 GCF_042430725.1 Streptomyces cinereospinus
CCCGTGGCCATGCGGTCGGGCGGGCCGCTCTCCCGTGGCCACGCACCCGCCCGGCTGACCTCGCGTGGTCGTGCCGTCCGCCGCCCACCCGTGGCCATGCGGTCGGGCGGGCCGCTCTCCCGTGGCCACGCACCCGCCCGGCCGCTCTCACGCGGGCATGCCGTCCGCCCGTCCGGTCTCATCGGTCGTCGGCGGTGTCACGCTCTCAGTCGGAGTCCCTCGGCGGCCTCCTCGACCATGGCGAGGCCGAGGCGACTGACCCGTACGGAGAAGGGGGCGCCCGCGACCCGTAATCCGTTCAGGGTGATCTCGCCGAGGGGCGCGCTGCGGACGGGACGCAGGGTAACCGTGCCGGCGGGCGCGTCGGGGCGAATGCCGGCAAGGGTGGTGAGCAGCAGGACCCCGGCGGCGGCCGCGGTGGCGGCGGGCCGGCACGCGGCGGGGTGGGGCAGAGGAGCGCTTCCGTCGGTCCGCCGCTCCCCCGCGTACATCTCCGGCAGCCGGTGACCGAACGCCCCGGCCGCCGCCAGGACGCCCCGCAGCAGCGCACCGGCCTCCTTCTCGTATCCGGCGGCAGCCAGTCCCGCGACCGCGATCGCCGTCTCATGGGTCCGTACGGCGCCGCCGCGGTGGCCGAACGGGTTGTATCCGGCCTCCTTGGCGGCCAGTCCGCGCAGTCCCCAGCCGGAATCCATCGCCGGGCTGCCGAGGAGGCGGGCGAGGTGCCCGGTCTGCACCCGGTCGAGCAGCCCCGGCGCCGACTCGCCGCCGCCCAGCAGGCCGGTGTCCAGGAGATGGACCGCGGCAGCCCCGAGGTGCGGTAGGGGCCGGCCGTCGGGGCCGCGGGCCGCCGCGGGTCGGCCGCCGCCGAGGTCGTCGACCCAGAAGTCGGTCCGGAACGCCGGCCGCAGCGCCCGGGCCCACTCACGCAATTCGGCCCCGCCGGGCCTTCCGCAGGCATCGAGCAGGTCGGCGCCGAGCACCGCCGCTCGGTGGGCGTGTGCCTGTGTCTCGCAGCGGACCGGGCCGCCGGGCTGCGGGTCGCTCAGGTACGTGCCGTCACCCACGGTGATCCGCAGCCAGGTGAGACAACGCTCGGCGGCCGGCAGCAGCTCCGCCGTCTCGTGCTCCGGCATGCCCCAGCGGCGGGCCTCCGCGAGCAGCGCGGGGAAGAGCAGTGTGGCCTCCGTGCCGGTGCAACCCGGTGGAAGAAGGCCGCCCGCGTCCCGGCGCGGTCCGGGGATCATGCCGTACTGCCTTCCGGCGCCGGTGAGTTGGGTCCGGGCGAGGACGCGCAGGGTGCCCGTGGCGAGCCGGGTACCGAGCGGCAGCGCCATCCGGGCGGCCGCGAGTGCGTCGGCCGGGGCGAGGCCGCAGCGCCACGGCGCCCCGGCGACGGGGTACACGTCGGCCGGATGCGCGGGATCACGCAGCAGCAGCGCCTGGAGATCGTCGACGCATGCCCGCAGCAGCGCCCGCACCCCGGGGTCGTCGCCGGAGGCGTCGGCCCGGGCGAGCGGGCTCGTCGCCGGGTGGCCGACCGCGCGCACGGGCTCCGGGCCGTCCGGGCGCACCCTCAGCTCCACGCTCGCGCTGCCGCCCGGGGACAGGTCGAGTTCCCAGCGCAGCAGGCCTGCCGAGGCCAGGGCGTCGGCGGGCGGCGGGTCGGCCGTGACCGACGACGCCGCAGCGCCTCGGGACCAGCGCAGACCTGCGTCGTGGACACTGGCAGGCACCTCCGGGCCCGGGGTGCCGGACGCGATCGCGGCCAGCGCCGCCAGGTCGGTTCCCAGGGCGATCTCGACGGGGAGGCGCAGGGGGCGGGGCGCCGCGCTGTGCAGCGTGATGCGTTCCGTGCCGTCCGCGTGCCGGACGCGTTCGACGACGACGTCCGGGTCCGGACCGGCGTGCGGCGAGATGCGCAGGGTGCCCACGAAGCGGGCGCGGTCGGCGCCCGTCATCCAGGCCTGTACGGCGAGCGGTTCTCGCCCGGCCACCCGGAGCCGGCACCGGGAGAGCAGCCGCCGGCCCGCGCGGTAGAAGCCTTCCAGCCCCTGGCCGGTCAACTGGCCCCGCTCCGTGGAGACGGCCAGACCCGGCAGGGCGACGCAGATCATGGCGGAGTGGGTGGGCGGCAGTTCGCCGGAGCGGCGCAGGGGCGGAGGCTGGATCGGGGCCGGGACCTGGGTCTGGTCCGGTGGCAGTGTCGCGGGAGGGGTGCGAGCCGCGGGAGTGCGGGGTCGGTGGCCCCGGTCGGTGGCGGGGGCCGTTGTCGGCGGTCCTGGAGGCCGGCCGGTCGTCGCTGAGGAGGGTGGGGCCGAGCTGCGGCCCTCCGGGCGGGGCGGTGATGCCGTGCCGTGTGCGGATGGCTCGCGGTGTCCGAGACCCTCGCTCCGCTGAGGTGGGCCGGTGCCCGGCCCAGGGCGTGGCGTGCTCCGGGCGCGAACGGAGCGGTCGTCGGCTGAGGGGGGAGTCGGCCACCGTGTGCGCGCGTCGGTGGGGGCGGTGGAGGGCGGAGTCGGCTGGTGCATCGGGCTGCTTCCTCTGCGCTCTGTGTGCCTCGGGCTGCGGGCGGGGCCGGGCGGGAGGCTCCGTGGTACGTGATGGTGCGGCGGCGCCACCCGTCCAGGCGTTCCGCCACTCAGGTGAACGGAACGGAGCTCCCTTGGGTCACGCCTCGGCCCGGCCGACCCAACGACCGGCCCGGCCGGCCGGCGGGCGGTCCGCGTCCCGCCGTGGCGGCCGGGAGCATGCCGGGCAGCGATCGGGTGCCGGTCAGCGCCTCGGCTCGGGCTGATCCGGCAGCCTGCTCGGCCGTGCCTCATGCCTCCCCCTCGTCCCGTCGCCTGCGGGGTCGACGCCTCGCCGGGAGCCGCGCGGACGCCGTACACCGCCTTTCGGTTTGACGGGCGGGCGCGTCCGGTCGGTCCGCCCGGCATTGCGCGGGCGGCTGCCGCCGGCCGGCGCCCCGCGCGGTGACAGCGCGTCCCTGCCCACCGCCGGATCCGCCACCGGCTCGGACGTGACGGCGGCGCCTCCGCCGTCCCCGGTGCCCTCGGGTGTCTTCCGGCCTCCGGACGCCCGCGCCTCGTCGCGCCGCCCGGCCTCGGTACGGGCTCGTCCGTCCCGTTCCGCGCGCAGGCAGCGCCGGATCGACTCCGGGTCGAGGTTTTCGTTGACGGCCTGGTGCAGCAGGCGCGCGAAGAGGTAGCCGGGGTCGGCGCCCAGGGCCATGGCCAGCGCTTCCCGGGCTTCCAGGTCGTCGCCGGCCGACCAGGCGACCCAGCCCGCGAGGGTGAGAGGTGCGGCGGCGTGCTCGCCGTAGGAGCCGACGCAGCGGCGGGCCAGCGCTCGCCAGAGCCGGAGCGCTTGGGCCGCCTCGTCGCCCTCCATCCACTCGGCCGCACGGTCGCGCGTGCCACGGTCCTGCAGGCCCAGGATCAGGGCAGCCGCCTCGTCGTCGCCGAGCAGGCCGTCGTCGCGGAGGTCCGCCAGGAACGCGCCGGAGACGGGCGGTGCGTCGGCCAGTCGGCCCAGCATGCGCCGGGCCCGCCGCAACGTGCTCTCGGCCACGTCCACGCGGCCGGTCTCGTCGAGCATCCTGGGCACCAGGGTCATGCTGGCGGCGTCCAGCGCGGTCTCCTGTTCCAGGGCCGCGGCGGTCTCCCAGGGCTGGAGCCGCGCCCTCAGCTCGCGCAGCGTCCCGCGCACCTGGATCCCGGCGTAGGTGGCCGCCGCGGCCAGCACCGAAGTGCCGGGCAGCCCCATGGGCACGCCCTCGGCGGGACAGCACTCCTGGATATCGCAGCAGTACGACCAGAAGCGTCCCTCGGAGATGCACAGCGCCTCGATCACCGGAACGTCGAGCAGGCCGCACTGGAGGCGCAGTTGCTGGGCCAGCGGGCGCAGTCGCTCCATGACCTGCCGGCCGGTCTCGCCCGTACCGGGCTCCTGGCACACGTACGCCACGATCTGCTCCGGCCGGGCTCCCCTGCGCTCGCTGCCCCGCACCAGTCCGTGCGCCAGCTGGCCCGCCACGGACTCCCAGTCGTCCGCGTGCGGCGGAATGCCGAGCCGGGCCCGGCCACCGAACCGCCCGCGCCCGCCCCGGTCATGGAGGGCGACGAGGACGATGCTGTCCTCCGGCCGGTAGCCGAGCAGGTACGGCAGGGCGTCGGCCAGTTCGGCCGGGGTGCGCAGGGTGACGTGCCGGTCGGGGTCGTCGGACCGGTGCGCCCCGTCCCGGCCGGTCAGACCGTCGATGTCGTTGCCCTTGAGGTGGTGGTCGCGGTCCTCGTCGTCGTTGTGCTTGTCGAAGGGTCCAGTGGTTTCCCCGTGATGCGTCATGCGCCGACGATCTCGCGGAATGCAAAACTCCGCTTGTGCCTGTGGATAACTCCGGTCAGGGGCACGACACATGCATCGACGCACGCTCAGGCCACGGGACCGACCGGAGCCAGGAAGGTGCGCGACGGACGCCGTAGGCCCGGCGCGACGCGGCGCGGACAGCGGCTGCCAAGTGGCCGCTCGTCCCGTGCACTGCGGCGGCGGCCCGCCACGCCCCTCGCGTGCACGGTCCGGGAAGGCGGCTCACCCTGACGCGGCGAGGACCAGGGGAAGAACCGGCCCGCTTCCTGCCCGGCGGAGCAGCCGGGCGGCGACCGCGAGGGTCCAGCCCGTCTCCGTGACGTCGTCGACGAGGAGCACGGGCCCGGGATGGCCGGCCAGGGCCCCGGCCAGGTCCTCGGAGACGGTGAAGGCGCCGGACAGGGCCTTCAGGCGCTGCGCGGAGTTGCTGCGCCGCGCCGCGTGCGCACCGCCGGGCCCGGTGTACGCCAGGCTTCCCAGGAAGGGCAGGCGGCCGACGCCCGCGATGCCGCGGGCGAGTGAGCCGACCAGTTGCGGGCGGGTGAGGGACGGCACGGCGACGACCCCCGCCGGCCGGGCCGGGGCGTCGGCGGCCTGTGTCGCCCAGCCTCCCGGGGAGCGCGCCCAGTCGGTGAGGACGGCCACCGCGGCTCGCAATACGTCGTCGGGGACCGGCCCGTCGGGCGCGTTCTCCGCCAGCAGCGGACGCAGCCGGTTGCCCCAGCCGATGTCGGACAGCCGCCCCAGGGCGCGCCCGGTGGCGCACTGCTCCGCGGCCGGGATACGGCCCTTCAGGTCGACGCCCAGGGCGGGCATGCCGGTCGGCCACATCCGGCGCGGCTCGATCTCCACTCCCGGCCGGTCCAGCTCCTTGGCCGCTCCGGTCAGCGTCTCCGCCGAGACGGAGGCGTCGGCCCAGGCTCCCGCGCAGTTGTCGCAGCGGCCGCACGGGGCCGCGCCCGCGTCGTCCAGTTGCCCGCGCAGGAACTCCATCCGGCACTGGGACGTACTGACGTAGTCGCGCATGGCCTGCCGTTCTGCGGCCCGCTGCCGAGCGACCCAGGCGTACCGCTCGGCGTCGTAGGCCCAGGGCTCGCCGGTCGCGACCCAGCCGCCCTTGACCCGTCGGACGGCCCCGTCCACGTCGAGCACCTTCAGCATGGTCTCCAGACGGGTGCGCCGGAGGTCGACCACGGCCTCCAGCGCCGGTACGGACAGCGGCCGGCCCGCGTCGGCGAGCGCCGAGAGGGTCTGGCGGACCTGCGCCTCGGGCGGGAAGGCGGTGTCGGCGAAGTAGCGCCAGATGGCCTCGTCCTCCTGGCCCGGCAGCAGCAGCACGTCCGCGTGCTCCACCCCGCGGCCGGCGCGCCCCACCTGCTGGTAGTAGGCGATCGGCGAGGACGGCGAACCGAGGTGCACCACGAAGCCCAGGTCCGGCTTGTCGAAGCCCATGCCCAGCGCCGAGGTGGCGACCAGCGCCTTCACCCGGTTCGCCAGCAGGTCGGCCTCGGCCTGCAGCCGGTCGGCGTTCTCCGTGCGTCCCGTGTAGGAGGCCACCCGGAAGCCGCGCTGCCGCAGGAACGCGGCGGCTTCCTCGGCGGCGGCCACCGTCAGGGCGTAGACGATGCCCGACCCCGGCAACTCGTCCAGATGCTCGGCCAGCCACGCCAGGCGATGCGCGGCGTCCGGCAGCCGCACCACTCCGAGCCGCAGGCTCTCCCGGTCGAGCGGACCGCGCAGCACCAGAGCCTCGCCGGCCCCGGTGCCCAGCTGCTCGGCCACGTCCGCCGTCACGCGCGCGTTGGCGGTCGCGGTGGTGGCCAGCACCGGCACCCCGGGGGCGAGGCCGGCGAGCATCGCGCGCAACCGGCGGTAGTCGGGCCGGAAGTCGTGCCCCCAGTCGGAGATGCAGTGTGCCTCGTCCACCACGAGCAGACCCGTCGTGGCGGCGAGCCCGGGCAGCATCTGCTCGCGGAAGTCGACGGAGTTGAGGCGCTCCGGGCTCACCAGGAGGAGGTCGGTCTCACCGCGCTCGACCTCCTCGTGGATGGTGGCCCACTCCTCCGGGTTGGCCGAGTTGATGGTCCGCGCCCGGATCCCGGCCCGCGCCGCCGACTCGACCTGATTGCGCATCAGCGCCAGCAACGGTGAGACGATGACCGTCGGGCCCGCGCCGCGTCGGCGCAGCAGAGCGGTGGCGACGAAGTACACCGCCGACTTGCCCCAGCCGGTGCGCTGCACCACCAGCGCCCGCCGCCGCTCCCTGACCAGAGCGGCCACCGCCTGCCACTGGTCCTCGCGCAGCCGCGCCGAACTGGCCGGACCACCGACCAGCTCGGCGAGAATGGCATCGGCTTCCGCGCGCAGCTCCAGATCGTCCATGTCTCCATGCAACCCGATGGCACGGACAATCAGCCACCTCACCCACCGCGATCAGCCGCTCACACCTCGGGGACACGGCGGGAGCAGGGCGGGACGCCGAGCACGCCGCCTCACGCGGGCAGCGCCGCCACCCGCTTCTACCTGCGCCGTCTCGGCCCCCGCATCACTCCCCGCCTCTCGGGTACGGATATAAGCCACAGACTGTTCGATAAGGTTCGGTCGCCCCAATTGCTCGTTGCCGCATCCCAGTTCGACAGGAAGAATTGGAGTCCGCTCCCCGCACGGCTCGTCCCGCGACCAGGTACGGCTCTACTGCGGTGTGCGCTCCCCCGATCCAGACCCCGCCCGAGTGTGGGCGCGTAGCCGAAGGGAGGAACGTGACCTTCGGATTCGCTCCGTCCTCCGCGGCAGCCACGTCCACCTCCGCCACCTCAGCCAACACCGTGGCCCGAGTGCTGGAGCCGGCGGAATGGGCCGCCGCGGGCATCCCGCTGCTGCGCAGTCCCCGGGAAGTCGTCAGCGGGCTGCACACCCGGCACGCCCCCCGGCCGTCGACCGCGGTCGTGGCCGTGCTCGACGCGGACGAACGGCTCTGCGCCAGCGCCTCGTTCACCCGGCGTCCGGCACCCGCCGACGGCTGGCTGTTCCGCAACGCGCTGCTCGACCAGCTCCGCCGGGTCATCCCGCACGACCTGCGCCGCCGTACGCCGGTGCGTACCGCCGTACTGCTCTACTGCCGTGAGGGCGACGCGCGCTGGACGGAGGAGGACGGCGCGTGGATGTGGGGCCTGCGTGACGCCTGCACGCTGCACGGGCTGCGCTGCGGGGCGTACATCACGCTGACCCGGGACGGCTGGCAGGTGCTCGGCGAGGGCCGCGGCGGCCGCCGCCCCAACTCCGCGTCGGCCCCCGAGCCGTTCGCGCTGTCCGAGGCACCGCCCCCGCCGCCGCGCACCGGAGGCGCCGCCTCCGACGTGCTGAGCCGCGCGGCGGCCCGCTGAGGGCCCTGGACCACGAGACCGGCGCGGCACCGTCGTCGCACCGACGCCCGGCCGGCACGGCGCCCCAGCGCCCCTCCGGCAATGCCGGAGACACGCGCGGCCCCGTCGTCCCGGCACGCCGAAGGGCCCGCCGTGCAGGTGCCGCCGGGACGGCGCGTGCGCCGGCCCGGCGCTCCCGGCCCGCCGGGATCGGCTCAGACGCCGGCGCCCAGCACCGAGTTGATCTGCTGCGGGTCGCCGCAGACGATCAGCAGGGCGCCGGCCCGGGCGAGAGCCAGCGGCAGTGCGGTGGCGACGACGGCGTCGGAGTCGCCGTTGACGGCGACCACGACCACCGGCCGGGACGCAGCACGGTCGGCCACGGCGGCGTCGGCGTAGAAGACGTCGTCGCGGGCGTCGTGCTGCGCCCAGTAGGACGCCTCACCGAAGGACAGCTCGTGAGCGGCCCAGGGGTGCGGCTCGCCGGTGGTGATCACCAGCACGTCACCGGGGGCGCGGCCGGACTCCAGCAGCAGGTCCACGGCTTCCTCGGCAGCGTCGAGCGCACCCGCGGCCGGAGCCGGGATCAGCTGGATCTGCGGAGTCGCCGGAGCCGGAGCGGGAGCGGGAGCGGACGCGGCAGGAGCGGGAGTCGGGACCGGGCCGTTCGGCCCGGGCTTGGGCCCGGCCGCACCCGTACGCTGCGCCGGCGGCGTGGGCCGGAGAGAGCCGGGACGACCAGGACGCGGCGGAGCCGCGGGGCGGGGGCCGGGTACGGGGCGGGGGGCCGGCGCGGTCCGGCCACTGGCCGGCGTAGCGCGGGGACCCTGGGCACTCTCGTGAATCTGAGGCTCCTCGGGGATGAGAGGCATGAGCTGATGTCTATCAAACGTTGGTACGGCTCGCACCGGTGGGTGGCACATACGTGCGACCGGAACCGTCAGAAATCGAAGCCGAGCTGACCCTCGATCTCCGGAACGCTTCCGTCCGCCCAGTTGCGGACCTTCTTGAGGTGCCGCCACTGGGGCAGCGCATCAAGATACGCCCACGACAACCGGTGGTAGGGGGTGGGGCCCCGCTCCGCCAATGCGGCCTTGTGCACGGGAGAGGGATACCCGGCGTTGTCCGCAAAACCGAAGTCTGCATGGTCGATACCCAGTTCGGCCATCATTTTGTCGCGCTGGACCTTGGCGATCACCGAGGCCGCCGCCACGGCCACGCACGACTGATCACCTTTGATCACCGTACGGACCCGCCACGGCGCCCCGAGGTAGTCGTGTTTCCCGTCGAGGATCACCGCGTCGGGCCGGACCGGCAGGCCTTCCAGGGCGCGCACCGCCGCGATCCGCAGCGCCGCCGTCATCCCGAGGTCGTCGATCTCCTCCGCAGACGCGTGCCCCAGGGCGAACGACGTCACCCAGGTCCGCAACTCCTCGGCCAGCGCGGTCCGCCGCTTGACCGTGAGCAGCTTGGAGTCGGTGAGGCCCGTGGGAGGCCGGCGCAGTCCGGTGACGGCCGCGCAGACGGTGACGGGCCCGGCCCAGGCGCCGCGGCCCACCTCGTCGACACCGGCAATGATCTTCGCTCCGGTCGTTGCGCGAAGGGAGCGCTCGACGGTGTGGGTAGGCGGTTCGTACGGCATGGCGCCCTTAGACTACGCCGCCCGCAACCGCCCGCGACACCCTGGTCCACCCGAGCCGCCACCGGGCCGTGGCACCCCGGATCGGGCCCGCGGCCGGGCACGGTGACGGCATCCGGAACCGGTCGGCCGTCTCCGTACGCCCTGGCCCGGCCCTTCACTTACGCATATGTTCGGCCCACGCGTCGCCGGTGCCGGTCCGGCGGCACGGACGTGTCCGTTCGCCGTGCCGGACCGCCCCTCATCCGGCCGGCCACCGCGGTCGATCGGCTCGGCCTCGCTCGCCGATCCGCAGCGTGGTTCACGAGTGCGACACCCTTCACCCGGCACGGCCACAGGGCGCAGCTCCGGCACTCCCCGCCGGGCGAGCACCGCCCGCCCGGTGGGCACCTCTCCTCGCACGGGCACCTTTCGTCGCACGAGCACCTTTCGTCGCGCACGGCGGAGTCCCCACACCCCAGCGACAACCGCCAGGAACAGCACCACATCGCGCAAGAACCCCACGACCACTCCCCCGCGCCTCCCGGCACACGCACAGTCACCTGCGCCCCGCACGCACTTCGCACAGCGGTTACCAGAACAACGCCCGAATGGTCACGGAGAGTTCCCGTTCCACACGGAGAGTTAAGAGAGCGTCCCCATCCACACCGGCAGCGCCTCCGTCCGCGCCACCCACTGGGCGGGCGGCGCCCCGACCTCCCCGGCAGCGAGCACCCCGCCGACGATCGCGCAGGTGGTGTCCACGTCGCCGCCGGCCTGCGCGGTCGTCCAGAACGCCTGCTCGTAGTCGCCGAGGGCGCGCGCGGCCGACCAGAGGACGAAGGGCACGGTGTCGTGGGCGGTCGTCCGCCGTCCGCAGCCCAGGACCGCCGCGACCGTGCCCGGGTCGCCGTAGTCGAGCATGTCCCGGGCGCGCCGCAGCCCGGCGCCGACGGCGCTCTTCGGCACGAGCGCGATGACGTCGTCGAGCAGCGACTCGGGGCTGGGCGGCCCGTCGGGGTCGGCGACCAGCGCGGCGGCCGCGGCGACGGCCATGGCACCCACCACGGCCTCGCGGTGCTGATGCGTGGGGTACGCGGAGATCTCCGCCTGGTGCGTCGCCTGCGCGGGGTCTCCGGCGTACCAGGCACCCAGCGGGGCGACGCGCATCGCGGCGCCGTTGCCCCAGGAGCCCTGGCCGTTGAAGAGCGCGGCGGACAGTTCGCGCCAGTCACCGCCCTCCCGGACCAGCCGGAGGAGCCGGTTGACCGCGGGCCCGTAGCCGCGGTCGAAGTCGTGGTGCTCCGCGAAGGAGCGGGCCAGGGCGTCCTGGTCGATGCGCCGGTGGGCGGCCAGGACGGCGACCACGGAGCAGGCCATCTCCGTGTCGTCGGTCCACTGCCAGGGGCCGGCCGGCACCTCGCGGCGCTTGAGCAGCGGATAGTTCACCGGCACGAAGTACTGGGAGCCCAGCGCGTCCCCCACCGCGAGACCGCGCAGGCTGGCCAGGGCTCGGTCCAGGCGCCCGCCGGAAGAGGAGTCAGTCATCGCCCTGTCACTCTATCCAGTGATCCCGTACGGTTGCGGATCTCGCCAGCGGTCGAACGGGCGGTCCAGCGTGTACTTCCCGTCGTCCCCCAGAACGAGCATCCGTATCTCGCCGTTCCCGGGGTTCGACAGCGACTCGAACTCGGCGACCGTCCAGTGGAACCAGCGCATGCAGAACAGCCGCATGGCCAGGCCGTGGGTCACCAGCAGCACGTTCGGCGGGTGGTCCGGCGCCTCGAAGCTGCGGTACAGGCTCTCCAGGAAGCCGCCGACCCGGTCGTAGACGTCGGCGCCGCTCTCGCCCTGGGCGAAGCGGTAGAAGAAGTGCCCGTAGGTGTCGCGGTACTCCTTCTGCAGCCGTACGTCGTCGCAGTCCTGCCAGTTTCCCCAGTCCTGCTCCCGCAGCCGGGGCTCCTCGCGGACGCGGATCAGATCGGGGTCGAGGTGGAAGGCGCGGAGCGTCTCGTGGGTGCGGCGATAGGGGGAGACGTACACGCTGACACGTTCCCGGCCGAAGATGTCGCGCAGCCGCTTGCCGGTCTCCTCGGCCTGCCGCCGGCCGCGCTCGGTCAGTGCCATTGCGTGGTCGGGTTCGCGCTCATAGACGGAGTGGTCAGCGTTGCCTGCTGACTCGCCGTGCCGGACGAGGACGATGCGCCGTGGTCGTGCCATGCCGAAACCCTAGATCGGACGACAGTGTATCGAGCACTCGTGCGAGCCTCCTACGGCGTAAGTCACACAGTTCCCCCACCATCGGCCATCCGGAAGGCACGGTGCACGGATCGACGTCACACCGTCCAGGAGGGTTCCAGCTCCACTATGTCGCCGGTCAGGGCCGCGACGTCGGCCTCCGTCTGGGCCCGCAGGGCGAGCCGCTCCACGCGTTCGGTGCGGTACTTGCCGTGCTCGGCGGCCGACCGCCACATGGACAGGACCATGAACTCGTTCCCCGGGGCCTCGGCGAACAGCCCGCGGATCATCCCCGGCGAGCCGGCCATCGCCGGGTTCCAGACCTTCTCCTGCATCAGCGTGAAGTTGTCGACGCGGTCCTCGTGGACGCGGCACAGGGCCACCCGGACCAGGTCGGAGTCGGTGAAGCGCGGTTCGAATCCCGTCTTCACGTCGAAGCGGTAGTCGAACAGCCTGACCTGGGCGTCCTTGAAGGTACCGGACTGCGCCGCCGCCAGCCGGTCGTGCGAGCGGGCCATGAAGGAGTCGTAGAAGGCGCGGCTCTCCCAGAAGGCGAAGATGTGCGCCACCGACGGCCGGACCCGGCTCCAGCCCCCGCCCTGCCCCCGGAATCCCGGCTCCCCCGGAAGCCCGGCCCACTTCCGCTGCCCGCGCTCGAAACCGCGGCGGTCCACCACGGTGCAGCGCATCCACTTGACCAGCACCGCGCCATCGTAAGGCCATGGGCATGGCGCCGGTCACGGTTGGCGGCGGGGTACGCGCGCACGTCCGCCCGCGCGCGTGGCAGGATGGACAACCGGCTTGGTCCGCCCGGCAGTTCGGGCAGCGCGCACACGCGAAGGGGGACGTCCGATGAGCGGCATCACCAAGGGGATCCGCAAGGTCGAGATCGCGGTCAAGTGGGACCCCAGCACATCAGGGCAGCCGGCCACCGATCTGGACATAGTGGCCGCCACCTACCTGGGGAGCGATCCGTACGGTGAACCCGCCTACGTGGTGCACTTCGACAGCCGCTCCCCGGACGGCACCATCACGCTCAACCGGGACAGCAAGGACGGCATGGGCTTCGGCTGGGACGAGGTCCTGACGGTGGAACTGGACCGGCTCGACGCCCGCTACGCGCGCGTGGTGGTCGGCGTCGTCATCCAGCAGCGCCCCGCCCGCCGGACCTTCGTCAGCGTGATCAAACCGTCGCTGCGGATCCGCGAGGGCTACACGGACCTCGCCACGGACGACTTCGGCGGCGTCCTCGGTTCCACGGCGGCGCGAATCGCGGAGTTCGCGCGCGGCGACTCCGGGGCGTGGGACTTCCACGCCGGCGTGCACGGATTCGAGGACGACCCGTCCACCTTCACCCGGACGATGGGCCGCCGGCCCCGGCCGTGACCGGCCGGCGATTCCTTCCGGTCGCGGAATCTCGCGTCCTGTCCACAGCACCGTGAGACAGCCGATGCCGTATTCCTTACAACAGTGAGGGGCGCCGGCCACATGGCCGGCGCCCCTCACTGCCGTCACCGCTCAGCGGAACACGTCGGCCGTGCAGCCGACGCGATTCTGCTCAGGCTCAGCTGCAACCGCTGGTCGAGCCGCAGCCCTCGCAGATGTAGCAGGAGCCGGCGCGCTGCATCTTCGTACCGCAGGAGAAGCACAGCGGGGCGTCGGCCTGGATGCCCAGCTGCATCTCCACCAGTTCGGCACTGGTGTGGGCCTGCTTCGGGGCGGGCTCGGCCGCCCCGACCTCGGCCTTCGGCGTGGCGACCGCCTTGAGCTCCTGGGTTCGCGGCGCCGACTGGGCCAGACCCTCGACGTCGACGTCCTCGTCCAGCGGCTCGTACGAACCGGTCTCCAGGTGCCGCTGGCGCTCCTCTGCGGAGTGGATGCCGAGCGCGGAGCGCGTCTCGAAGGGCAGGAAGTCCAGCGCCAGGCGGCGGAAGATGTAGTCGACGATCGACTGCGCCATCCGCACGTCGGGGTCGTCGGTCATACCGGCCGGCTCGAAGCGCATGTTCGTGAACTTCGAGACGTACGTCTCCAGCGGCACGCCGTACTGGAGGCCGACGGAGACCGCGATGGAGAAGGCGTCCATCATGCCCGCGAGGGTCGAGCCCTGCTTGGACATCTTCAGGAAGACCTCGCCGAGGCCGTCGTCGGGGTAGGAGTTGGCGGTCATGTAGCCCTCGGCACCGCCGACGGTGAAGGACGTGGTGATGCCGGGACGTCCCTTCGGGAGGCGCTTGCGGACCGGGCGGTACTCGACGACCTTCTCGACGGTCTCGCGGATCGTCGCTTCGGCCTTCTCCGTGACCTCGACCTTCTCCTTCTCCTTGGTCTTCGCGGAGAGCGGCTGGCCGACCTTGCAGTTGTCGCGGTAGATGGCGAGCGCCTTGACGCCCATCTTCCAGGCCTTGAAGTAGATTTCCTCGACCTCCTCGACGGTCGCCGTCTCCGGCATGTTGACCGTCTTGGACAGGGCGCCGGAGATCCACGGCTGGATCGCGGCCATCATGCGGACGTGGCCCATCGGGGAGATGGCACGCTCGCCCATGGCGCAGTCGAACACCTCGTAGTGCTCGTGCTTCAGGCCGGGGGCGTCGATCACGTTGCCGTGCTCGGCGATGTGCGCGACGATCGCCTCGATCTGCTCCTCCTGGTAGCCCAGGCGGCGCAGGGCCTGCGGGACGGTGCCGTTGACGATCTGCATCGAGCCGCCGCCGACCAGCTTCTTGAACTTGACCAGGGCGAGGTCGGGCTCCAGGCCGGTGGTGTCACAGGACATCGCCAGGCCGATGGTGCCGGTGGGGGCGATGACGGACGCCTGGGAGTTGCGGAAACCGTTCCGCTCGCCGAGGCGCAGCACGTCCTGCCAGGCCTCCGTGGCGGCGGCCCAGATCGGCGTGTCCAGGTCGTCCATGCGGACGGCCGTGCCGTTGGCGTCGGCGTGCTGCTTCATCACGCGGTTGTGCGCGTCGGCGTTGCGGGCGTAGCCGTCGTACGGGCCGACGACCGCGGCGAGCTCGGCGGAGCGGCGGTAGGCCGTACCGGTCATCAGGGAGGTGACGGCACCGGCGAGGGCGCGGCCGCCGTCGGAGTCGTAGGCGTGGCCGGTCGCCATCAGCAGGGCGCCGAGGTTGGCGTAGCCGATGCCGAGCTGGCGGAACGCGCGCGTGTTCTCGCCGATCTTCTGGGTCGGGAAGTCCGCGAAGCAGATGGAGATGTCCATCGCGGTGATGACCAGCTCGACGACCTTGGCGAAGCGCTCGGCCTCGAAGGACTGGCGGCCCTTGCCGTCGTCCTTCAGGAACTTCATCAGGTTCAGCGAGGCGAGGTTGCAGGACGTGTTGTCCAGGTGCATGTACTCGCTGCAAGGGTTCGAGCCGTTGATCCGGCCGGACTCCGGGCACGTGTGCCAGTGGTTGATCGTATCGTCGTACTGGATGCCCGGGTCGGCGCAGGCCCAGGCGGCCTCGGCCATCTTGCGGAACAGGGCCTTGGCGTCGACCTCCTCGATGACCTCGCCGGTCATCCGGGCCCGCAGGCCGAACTTGCCGCCCTGCTCGACCGCCTTCATGAACACGTCGTTGACGCGGACCGAGTTGTTGGCGTTCTGGTACTGGACGGACGTGATGTCGTCGCCGCCCAGGTCCATGTCGAAGCCCGCGTCGCGCAGGGCGCGGATCTTCTCCTCCTCCTTCACCTTGGTCTGGATGAAGTCCTCGATGTCGGGGTGGTCGACGTCGAGGATGACCATCTTGGCGGCGCGGCGGGTGGCGCCACCCGACTTGATGGTGCCCGCGGAGGCGTCGGCGCCACGCATGAAGGAGACGGGACCGGAGGCGTTGCCGCCGGAGGAGAGGAGCTCCTTGGAGGAGCGGATCCGGGAGAGGTTCAGGCCGGCGCCGGAGCCGCCCTTGAAGATCATGCCCTCTTCCTTGTACCAGTCGAGGATCGACTCCATGGAGTCGTCGACGGACAGGATGAAGCAGGCGGAGACCTGCTGGGGCTGCGGGGTTCCGACGTTGAACCAGACCGGGCTGTTGAAGCTGAAGATCTGGTGCAGGAGGGCGTATGCCAGCTCGTGCTCGAAGATCTCGGCGTCGGCGGGCGAGGCGAAGTACGTGTAGTCCTCGCCGGCCTTCCGGTACGTCTTCACGATGCGGTCGATCAGCTGCCTGAGGCTGGTCTCGCGCTGCGGGGTGCCCACGGCACCGCGGAAGTACTTGCTGGTGACGATGTTGACCGCGTTCACCGACCAGAAGTCGGGAAACTCGACGCCACGCTGCTCGAAATTGACCGAGCCGTCGCGCCAGTTGGTCATGACGACGTCACGGCGCTCCCAGGCCACCTCGTCGTACGGGTGTACGCCAGGGGTGGTGTGGACGCGCTCGATACGCAGCCCCTTGCTGGCCTTGGTGCCCTTGGCTCGGGAACCTCGTGCCGGACCGCTCGCCGTCTCTGTCATGCCGCCTCCCTGTACGGGCAAAAACGCCCTGAAGTGCCCCGATGTTCCCGGAGCACGGTGTTCTGTCTGGTGTCGCGGGCACCCTCTCGCTGCCGCCCGCAACAGGTCTTCGGGTCGCCGCCGACCCGGCCGGTCCGGATGCCGCCTCCCGCAACCGGCCCGCCGATCAGTCGGCGGCGCGGGCGGGCTGGGGGAGCTGAGCAGCCCCTCCGGACCCGCGTTCGCCCTCCTGGCCCCCCGTGCCGCCGCCCTCGTCGTCCGCGGCCGGGCGCCCCGGCTTTTCCCTGAGTTCCGCGATCGCCGCCTCGAAGTCCTCCAGCGACTCGAACGCCCGGTAGACGGACGCGAAGCGCAGATAGGCGACGAGGTCGAGCTCCTGGAGCGGGCCGAGTATGGCCAGCCCCACGTCGTGAGTGGTCAGCTCGGCGCTGCCGGTGGCCCGCACCGCCTCCTCGACGCGCTGGCCGAGCAGAGCGAGCGCGTCCTCGGTGACGGGCCGGCCCTGGCACGCCTTGCGCACACCGTTGATGACCTTGGTACGACTGAAGGGCTCGGTGACTCCGGACCGCTTGACCACCATGAGCGAGCACGTCTCCACGGTCGTGAAGCGACGGGAGCAGTCAGGGCACTGGCGGCGCCTGCGGATCGACGTGCCGTCGTCGGTCGTACGGCTGTCGACCACACGGCTGTCGGGGTGCCTGCAGAAGGGGCAGTGCATGGCTCCAACCCTCCTTCACAGCAGACTCAATAGCCTCAACAGACCCTCCGGCCCCTCGAAGCGAGCACAAGCATAGGCGATGATCGAGCGGCCGGAGACCGGGGGGACCACAACTTCTGGGATGCCGTAGCCATCCAACCACTAGATGTGGGGATCGGCTCGCAAACCCACCCGAGCCCCGCGTGTCGACTGGCGCATCACCGCACGCCACACGCGCGTGCGACTCCCGGGGCAACGCGCGGGACACGTGGACGCGCGGCCGTGCCGCGGCGACATATGGAGAGATACCGTGGGCGCCGCAGGGAGGACACGTGGGACTTCCGCACGGACGGGAGCCGGTGCACGGCCGCCGAGGCACCGGATGGCAGACTGAGCCGCGCGCCCCACGAGGGCTCGCCCGGCGGTGAAGAGTACGACACTGGGCCCTTCCGCCCGCGGGGTGCCGCGTCAGCCATACACCCAGACACATGGTTACGTCCGGTGATTCGCACTTTTTCACTCGAACGTGTGTTTGGCGCAACCTTTCGAAAGCAACTACCGTTGTCCAGCAGGGAGACCATCGAGAGGGGCCGACGTGACCACCACCGCAGACAGCGCCACCATCACTGCCCAGGACCGCTCCCAGGGCCGACTCGAGCCGGTGCATGCCATGAACGAAGCCGCGAATCCAGAGGGGCACAAGCGCTCCTTGCCGGGCCGACCTCCAGGCATCCGGGCGGACAGCTCCGGGCTGACCGACCGGCAGCGCCGGGTGATCGAGGTCATCAGGGACTCGGTGCAGCGGCGCGGCTACCCGCCGTCGATGCGGGAGATCGGCCAGGCGGTCGGCCTGTCCAGCACCTCCTCCGTGGCGCACCAGCTGATGGCACTGGAGCGCAAGGGCTTCCTGCGCCGGGACCCGCACCGCCCGCGCGCGTACGAGGTGCGCGGCTCCGACCAGGCCGCGACCGTGCAGCCGACGGACACCGCGGGCAAGCCCGCCGCGTCGTACGTTCCGCTGGTCGGCCGCATCGCCGCCGGTGGCCCGATCCTCGCCGAGGAGTCGGTGGAGGACGTCTTCCCGCTCCCCCGGCAGCTCGTGGGTGACGGTGAGCTGTTCGTGCTGAAGGTCGTGGGTGACTCGATGATCGAGGCCGCGATCTGCGACGGCGACTGGGTGACCGTCCGGCGCCAGCCGGTCGCCGAGAACGGAGACATCGTGGCCGCCATGCTCGACGGCGAGGCCACCGTGAAGCGCTTCAAGCGCGAGGACGGCCACGTCTGGCTGCTCCCGCACAACGCCGCGTACGAGCCGATCCCGGGCGACGACGCGACGATCCTCGGCAAGGTGGTCGCCGTTCTGCGGCGCGTGTGACGCCCCCTGCGGGCGGCACCCTCGCGACCGCCCTCCCTTGACCGGGCCCCGGAACCCCTGCGCCGGTTCCGGGGTCCTGTGCTGTCCGGCTCGAGTCCTGTGCCGCACTGGCCGACTTGGGTCCTGTGCCGTCCGGTTCGGTCCTGCGCTGCGTGACCGACTCGGGTGCTGACTTGTACTGACCGACTCGGGTCCCGTGCTGGGCCGTCCGGCTCGGGTCCTGGTTCTCCCGACACGCGGGACGTTCGCGGTTGCCTGGCCGGACGATCGCGCGGGACAGCGCATGAGGCCGGCCAGGACAGACGGCCGCGGATCACGACAGGCGGGGTGGCCGAGGCGTCGTGCCTCCGGCCCCCCGCCTCTCACGGCCTATGGGGCCGGCTGCGCCTCCGTGCGCCGCGCCGCCTCGTCGATCGCGGCAAGCGACTTGCGCACCTGGTTACGGTCCGTCGTGTACCAGAAGTCGGGCAGGGACGCCTTCAGATAGCTCCCGTAGCGGGCCGTGGCCAGCCGCTGGTCGAGCACGGCGACCACACCGCGGTCACCCGAGGCCCGTACGAGACGACCGGCGCCCTGCGCCATGAGCAGCGCCGCGTGGGTGGCGGCGACCGCCATGAAGCCGTTGCCCCCAGCCTCCTCCACCGCCTTCTGCCGGGCGCTCATCAGGGGGTCGTCGGGCCGCGGGAACGGGATCTTGTCCATGACGACGAGCTGGCAGCTGGAGCCGGGTACGTCCACGCCCTGCCACAGCGACAGGGTGCCGAACAGACAGGTCCTGGGGTCGGCCGCGAAGTTCTTGATCAGCTCGCCCAGGGTCTCCTCGCCCTGGAGGAGGATCGGGAACTCGGGGATCCGGGTGCGCAGCTCCTCGGCGGCCAGCTGGGCGGCCCGCATCGAGGAGAACAGGCCGAGGGTCCGTCCGCCCGCCGCCTGGATCAGCTCCGTCAGCTCGTCGAGCATGTCCGCGCGATCACCGTCGCGCGCCGGGCGCGCCAGGTGCTTGGCGACATAGAGGATGCCCTGCTTCGGGTAGTCGAAGGGCGAGCCGACGTCGACGCCCTTCCACTGGGGCAGGTCCCCACCCTGAGTGCCTTCGGGAGAGAGTCCCAGGGACGCGCCGACGCCGTTGAAGTCACCGCCCAGTTTCAGGGTCGCGGAGGTGAGGACGACGGAGCGGTCCGTGAAGAGCTTCTCCCGCAACAGGCCCGAGACCGACATGGGGGCGACCCGGAGCGAGGCGCCGAACCGGTCGTGGCGCTCGTACCAGACGACGTCCCACTCCGAGCCGTGCGTGATGCGCTCCGCCACGTCGTGCACGGTCTCCACGGAGGCCAGCGCCTGCTTGCGGACCGCGTCCTCGTCCTGCACGGACTTGTCGCGGGTCGCGCCGATCGCGGAGATGACCGTGCGGCAGGCGTCGCGCAGCGCCGTCAGCGCGTAGCCGAGATCCTCCGGGATCTCCTCCAGACGGCCGGGCAGGGCCAGCTCCATCAGCCGCTCGAAGCCCTCGGCAGCGGTCTGGAGCTGGTCGGCGGCCTTCTCGTTGACGAGCTTCGCGGCCCGGCGCACCGCGCGGTTGACCTGGCCCGGGGTCAGCTCGCCGGTGGCGACACCGGTGACCCGTGAGACCAGCTCGTGCGCCTCGTCCACGATCAGCACCTCGTGCTGCGGGAGGACCGGGGCGCCCTCGATGGCGTCGATGGCGAGCAGCGCGTGGTTGGTGACGACGACCTCGGCGAGCTTGGCCCGCTCCCGGGCCATCTCCGCGAAACACTCGGCGCCGTACGCGCACTTCGAGGCGCCCAGACACTCCCGCGACGAGACCGACACCTGACCCCAGGCACGGTCGGAGACACCCGGCGTGAGGTCGTCGCGGTCACCGGTCTCGGTCTCGTCCGACCAGTCCCGCAGCCGCAGCAGGTCCTGACCCAGCTTGCTGCTGGGCGCGGCCGCCTCGAACTGGTCGAAGAGGCCCTCCTCCTCGTCCTGCGGCACACCCTCGTGGAGGCGGTGCAGGCACAGATAGTTCGACCGGCCCTTGAGCATCGCGAACTCCGGGCGACGGCGCAGCAGCGGGTGCAGCGCCTCGACCGTGCGCGGCAGGTCCCGCTCCACCAGCTGGCGCTGCAGCGCGAGGGTGGCGGTCGCCACGACGACGCGCTCGCCGTGCGCGAGCGCGGGCACGAGGTAGCCGAGCGACTTGCCGGTGCCGGTGCCGGCCTGGACCAGGAGATGGGAGCCGCCGTCGATCGCCTCCGCGACGGCTTCGGCCATGGTCACCTGGCCGGGGCGCTCCGTACCGCCGACGGCTGTGACGGCGGCATGCAGGAGTTCGGGGAGTGAGGGCTTCGTCATAGCTCGACCACCCTACGGCGCGGCACTGACAAACGGGTGATCGTGGGGGGAGTGGGGGTGCGATCCGGGCCGGGACAAGAGCCGGGGCCGGGGGCGAGGCCAGAGCTGGAGTTGAGGCCAGGACGGAGGCGCCGGCCAGGGTCGGGGACGGAGAGGGCGGGAGACGGCGTGTGTCCTGAAGCGGTTGAGTGCGGCATGGGACTCGGAGGGGTCGGCGCTGAGCGGGAACGGGCAGGGGCGAGGTCGGACGGGACTTGCGACGGATGCGAGGGCGAGCGGACGGAGGCCTTCGACGGCTGCGAGGGCGAGCGCAGATGGGGCATTGCGGTGGGGCATTGCGGTGGCGGGGCCCGGCGGCAAGGTGACGGGTCCGGCGCATCCAAGCGGCACTGGATCGGCGTGGGCGGCGTACCAGAAGTGATGGCACCGCGGCACAGCGCTACAGCAGATGACACAGGGACCGGTCTCGCATCATGACGGCGGCCCGTTTGGCAGGCAGGTCGACCTCGGCGGCAAACCGGTAACCGGCGTTGAGGAAGGCGGCCACGGAGGGGGCGTTGCGGATGTCGGGTTCCGCTACGACGCGCGCACAGGCGGGCCGTCTGTCGAGGACCAGGTCCGCGACGGATCTGAGGAGGGTGCTGCCGAGCCCCCGGCCCCGTTCGGCGATGTCGCCGATGAGGATATGGACGCCGGTGTCGTGGGGCCGGGCGGGATAGTAGCGGGCCAGCGAGTCGAGGTCGGCGCGGTAGATCTCCCAGTAGCTCATCGGGGTGCCGTCCAGCACGCCGAGGCAGGGGACGCTGCGCCCGTCCCCTGCCAGCTGGGCGTCGAGGTGCTTTTCCGTTACTTCCTCTGTGCCGTCCAGTGCCCAGAACGCGGCCACGGCCGGGTCGTTCATCCAGCGGGCGACAAGGGGCAGGTCCCGAGCGACCCGCACGGGGACGAGCTGGAAGACGCCCGCGGGCGTGTCGGCCGGACCCCAGTCCCGGACGTGATCGAGCAGGTCGTCCCGTACCGCCGGTACGGCGGTCAGCCGGGGTGGCGCGGCCTGCCGGGGCCGGTCCTCCTCCGCGGGCGGCGGCTCGTCCCCGGCGAGGAACGTGACCAGCTCATCGGGCAGACGCAGATCGAGCGTGTCCTCGGCGTCGGTGTCCTTGGGCGTGTCCTCGGGCGTGTCCGCGCCCGCACCCGGGCCGGGACTCCCGTCCGCGGCAGGTGCGGTACCGGAGTCGGCGCTCGCGTCGGTCGGAGGCACTGGGGGCTCCTCTCAGAAGGCGATGTCGGGGCGTCTTCCTGGTGGCTGGGTGGGTGCAGCGGGTCGGTGTCGATCAGCAGTGGAGAGGGTTGGCGATGGTGACGTACACGGACTGGGTGTCCACCGGGCCCACGAGTTCGTCGAGGCCGTGCAGCCGGGTCAGCAGGTTGGCCTTGCAGCGCAGGACGGGCGAGTCGAGGAGACAGGAAGGCAGCGAGGTGCGCAGCCGGGCAGGGCCCGACGCGGCACCTTCCAGGAAGCGGCGGAACGCGACGAGCAGCAGCCGTTCGTCGGCCAGGCGCTGTGATCCGATCGCGCCGATGAGGCCGAACACGTTGTTGATCGCCAGGTAGTAGGCGAGACGCTCGTCGGTGACCTCGTCGGAGACGAAGGTGTCACTGCGGTCGCCGAGGCCCGGCAGCCGGGCGGTCAGCTCCGCGCGCCGGGACTCACGGAAGTAATAGCCCTGATTGTCCCGGTAACGCCCCCCGGCCGGCCATCCGTCACGGTCCGACAGGAGCAGCGTGTTCTGCTGGTGTGCCTCCAGCGCGATCCCGGCCTCGCCGTCCAGCCACAGCACGGGCCGGACCACTTGTTCGAGGTAGCGCAGGAACCACTCGGCCGCCACGGCTCCGCGCGGACGACCGGTGCGGCCGGCGAGTCGAGTGATGGCGTCGGCCAGCCGCGACCGTGGTGAGGGCCGGCCGGAGTCCGGGCGGCCGGCGGGCGGGTCCGGTTCAACGCCCGGGGTGGGCGCCGTGAGCCCGGCGACGCACGAGACGTCGTCCGTGGGCACGAACGGGTTGTGCCGGATCATCACGTCGAGCCCGGGCAGCGGCACACCGTCCGGCCCGTCGACGGCGAGCCAGGCCGGGTCTCGGACGATGTCGAAGCCGGGGTGCGCGGACCGCCATTGCTGTGACAGCCCGGTGCGCAGCAAACGGTGGACCTCGACGCCGCGGTGCAGTTCCTTGCGGAGGTTTTCGCGACGGGAGTTGGTGATGCGCAGGCCCAGCGACAGTTTGAGCATGGCCGGGGCGTGGGGCCGGTAGACGGTTCGGACGGAGGAGGTGGGGTGCCAGGCAGAGCCGTGTGCCCCGAGGTCCCGGAGCAGTCCGGCGTCGAGCAGGGCGGTGATGTCGGCGCGGTGCAGGAGCTCGCGCATCTGCCAGGGGTGCACGGGCAGTGCGGTGCAGCCGTCGGGGAGGGACAGGTCGGGTCCGGCCAGGCGGGCGGTGAGCCGGGCGGCGGGGACGGCACGGCCGCGTTCGGTCCAGGCGGAGTCGGTGGCGAGTACGGAGGGAGCGACGGCCAGCCAATGCAGGGGGAAGGAACCGCGCAGCTCGGGTGAGTAGCGGCGTGCTTCGGCTTCGGTGAGACCTTCGCGGCTCTTCGGGGCCGGATGCAGGGGGTGTCCGAGCAGGAGTGCCTGCTCGGCCGCCAGGAAGAGGTCGGGTTCGTCCGCGGGGCGCTGCCGGCGATCGCTGACGAAGACGGCGACGCGGCGGGCGGAGTCCGCGACCCTCGCGACCAGGTCGGTGCCCTCGATCCGGCCGCCGGATGTCCTCCCTCCTTCGGGCGTCTCCCGGGCGAGCAGCGCGGCGAGGGCGACCGCGTCGAGAGGCTGGGACGGTCGTGCGGCGTCGGCCAGGTGCGGCAGGCCGAAGCGGTGCCATCCGGCGGGTGACCAGTAGCGCACGGGGACGAGCAGAGCGGTGCCGCTGGCGGGGAGCGGGATGCGGAGGATGCCGTGGCCAGGGGCCGGGAGGCCGGTTTCCCGTACCCAGCAGCGCAGCAGGTTGTCCACGGCTGCTGCTTGGGCGGCCGTGAGGACGTCGGGGTGGTCCAGGAGATCGGGGCGGTCCGGGAAGTCGGGCCGGTCCGGAGAGTCGGGACGCGTCTGCTGCCGGCCGCTGTGTTGTCCGGGAACCGATGCGGTCGGCGGTACGGGCGTGGCCTCGGACTCATGGCAGCGCTGAGCGGGGGTGCGGGAACGGCCGTCAGGTGTGGGGGCGGTGGTCAAGACGGTTCCTCGTGGGGGTCGATTCGGCTCGTGCGGGGCTCGATCCAGGGGGACGGGAAGTGGTTCGGCAGGCGGGGCTTCGGTCGAGCGGGGGACGTCCGGCGGCTGACGTCGGTGGGGCTGGGAGGACGGCCCAGGCGGTGACGTGGGAGAGGGCGTCCACATCCGCGCCGCCACTAGCGCGACCGCGCGGCACGGTCGGCGGGGTCACCGCGCTGGACCTGATCATCACGGTCGGTGTGATCATCACGGTCGGTTTGATCGCCACG
Organism: Streptomyces cinereospinus; assembly: GCF_042430725.1. Lineage (NCBI taxonomy): Bacteria > Bacillati > Actinomycetota > Actinomycetes > Kitasatosporales > Streptomycetaceae > Streptomyces > Streptomyces cinereospinus. Next base: position 101,003 of record NZ_JBHMCY010000009.1, read on the forward strand.
GTCGGTGTGATCGCCACGGTCGGTGTGATCGATGTTGTCCGCGCGGTCGTCATGGCCGTACGGCCGGTGTGCCGGGCGGCGCGATGGGCCGTTGCTCGCGTCCGAGCCGTCACTCTCGCCGGAGCCGTCACTCTCGCCGGAGCCGTGACTCCCGCCGGAGCCGTCGGGGTGGGCGCGGGCCGCTGCGGTGAGGGCGTCGGCCAGGCGGTCGAGCACTGCGGAGGCCTGCTCGTCGGTGATGGTGAGCGGTGGGAGCAGCCGTACGACGCCCGGGTGCCGGCGGGCGAGTCCGACGATCAGGCCCCGCCGCAGGCACTCCCGCTGAACGGTGGCGGCGAGTGCGGAGGCGGCGGGACACGTGCGGTGGGCGTCCGCTCCCGGGCTCGGCGGCGGCCCGAGCGCACCGGCGGGCACGGCGGTCCCGGCCTCGTCCCGGACGCCACGGGCGTCTGCGGCCCGCGAAGCCGTCACCAGTTCGACGCCGATCATCAGTCCCCGTCCGCGCGCACCACCGATGCAGGGGAATTCCCCGGCCAGCTCGCGGAGCTGGGACAGCATGCGGGCGCCCACAGTCGCCGCCCGTTCGGCGAGGCGGTGTTCGCGGACGTGAGCGAGGGTCGCCGTGCCCGCGGCCAGGGCGAGTTGGTTGCCGCGGAACGGGCCGGCCGGGGCGAAGGGATGCGGGAGCGCGAGGTCGTCGTGGTGGATCACCGCGGCCAGGGGGAGGCTGCCGCCGATGGCCTCGGAGAGGATCATCACGTCGGGCGTCACTCCACTGTGCCCGACGGCCCAGAAGGTTCCGGTCCTGCCGACGCCCGTCAGCGTCTCGTCGACGATGAGAGGAACCCCCCGGGCGGCGGTGATCCGCCGTGTCGCACGCATCCATCCGTCCGGCGCGGGAAGCACTCCGCACTCGCCGTGCACGGGTTCGACGAGCATCCCGGCGGGGACGGCCGCCGGGGACGAGGACGCGAGGGTGGCCTCGGTCCAGCGGACGGCCGCTTCGGTGCCGTCCGTGCCGGCGGTGCCGAACGGACAGCGATCGGGACAGCGGTCGTCCCGCGGGGAGCCCCCGTCCGCTGCCCGGTCGGCCGCACCGGCCGTGCCCGCGTCGGCCGTGCCCGCGTCGGCGGGCGGCGTCCCGTGGTCGGCACCGGTGAGGGCGACGACGGGGGCACGCCCGGTCGCGGCGCGGACCAGAGCGGTCGCGGTCTCGACGGCTTCCGACGCCGACGGGCCGCAGAACCGCACGTGTGCGTGGTCGGCGAGTCCGGGTGGCAGGGTGCGCCGCAGCTCGGCGACGAAGGCGTCCTCGACGGGGGTGGCCAGGTCGGGGACGTTCAGGGGGGCGCCCGAGTCGAGGACCTTGCGGATCGCTTCGAGGACGACCGGATGGTTGTGGCCGAGGGCGAGGGTCCCGGCTCCGGAGAGGCAGTCCAGGTAGCGGCGGCCGTCCGCGCCCTCGACGGTCAGACCGCGGGCGCGTACCGGCACGATCGGCAGGGCACGCGGATAGGTCCGCGCTGCCGACTCGCGCGCCGGCCGGCGGCGTGGGACTCCCTCGGTCACAGCCACGGCTCCCTGTCCTCCGCTCCGGGGCCGCTTCCCGCCGCTGCACGGCTCCCTGTCCTTCGCTCCGGGCCCCGCTGCACGGCTCCCTGTCCTTCGCCTCGGGGCGGCTTCCCGCCGCTGCACGGCGACGATCCGGTCGCGCTCGATCAGCGTCCGGCCCGCGATCGCCCGCTGCCGCTGCCGCTGCCGCGCGCCCACGCGCGACGGCCGGACAGCCGACATGGGTCCGGCCGACACCCACCGACCGACACCACCGACCGACACGCACTGCCCGGCGTCCACGCCCGCACAGCCCGATGCACCGCACGGTCCGCCGCCCGGTCAGCCGTCCGCTTCTCCGACCGGTTCCTCACGCCCCGGCGCCCAGGACGACAAGGCACGAAAGAGGACCGGCCCGCTCCTCAGTTCCACCGCTACCAACCGCGGTCCGCCCACCGGGTTACGGGTTGCTTCAAGATCCTTGCCGTGACGGAACCGTTGCCGATCCGTCGGAAGTCCCCCACAGCGAGCGCATAGTGTGGGGTGCCGTTCCCAGACAGCCGTGAGATCGGCCTGAACCGCAGGTAGTTCGGCCGGGATCGCGGCCTCGGCGCCGAGTCCCGAGTCCGTTCACCACCAGCGGGAGTACCACCATGCGATCCATACGGCCGTCGTTCACCGCTCGCCGGGAGAGGGGAGCGCGCCGCAGAATGTCCCCCGTGCCGGCCGCCGTTGCGCTGGCCTCCGCGCTGGCGCTCACCGTCACCGGGTGTGGGTCGGGTGACCCCGCGGCGGACGCCCAGGCGTCGTCGGCCGCGGCGGACGACGGCAAGTTCCAGATACCGGACGACATCAGGGACCGGCTGAAGGAACACGGGATCGACCTGGACAACTGGCGGAACGGCGCCTGGAAGGACTGGGACCGGGACGACTGGCTGCGCGAGGCCGAGGACTTCATCAATCCGATCATCGAGGACCTGTGGAACCCCGACCGGATGCGGGAGGCCGAGGAACCGGACCAGTCGGTCGACGAGGGTGATCTCTCCGGGGACCAGGGGGTGACCGACCCGACGCCGGAGCCGGTGGAGGCGGAGGCCGTGCCGGCGTCCTACCACGCCAACGCCCCCGAGGCGGGCAAGGTGTTCTTCGACTCCCCCGAGGGCACGATGGTCTGCTCGGCGACGGTCGTGGAGGATCCGGCCAACCCGGGCAAGTCCAACCTGGTGTGGACGGCGGGGCACTGCGTGCACGCGGGCAAGAGCGGCGGCTGGTACCGCAACATCGCGTTCGTGCCGTCGTACAACGACGTGGGCATGACGGCGGCGGAGCTGCAGAGCGCCACGAAGGAGGAGGTCGCTCCGTACGGGGTCTGGTGGGGTGACTGGGTGCAGACCTCGGACCAGTGGATCGAGCAGGGCAGCAAGACGGGCGGGGACGGAGCGGCGTACGACTTCGCCGTGCTGCACGTGACGCCGGAGGACGGCAGCGGGGGCAGGTCCCTGGAGGAGACGGTGGGCTCGGCGCTGCCGGTGGACTTCGCCGCCCCGGCCGTGGCGCGGATGGAGAGCCTGACGGCGACGGGCTACCCGGCGGGGGCGCCGTACGACGGGCAGACGCTGTACCGGTGCGAGGACGAGCCGGGGCGCCTGTCGATCAGTGCGTCGGATCCGACGATGTACCGGATCGGCTGCACGATGACCGGTGGTTCCTCCGGCGGGGGCTGGGTCGCGACGGGGTCGGACGGGCAGCCGGCGCTGGTGTCCAACACCTCGATCGGGCCGGTGACTGCGGGCTGGCTGGCCGGGCCGCGGCTGGGTGATGAGGCCAAGGGCGTGTTCGAGGCGGTGAGCGGCAGGTTCGCGGGCCAGTAGCGGGACCGCAGTGCGGCGGCGGGGTGGTCCGGCGGGAACCTGCACCGCCTCGTCGCCGTCCGCCCGCGCTCGCGGGCACAGTGGGGTGCCGCTCACGCGGGTGAGCGGCGACGCCTCGCCGCTTCGGGTGAGCAGGCGGCGTCCGGACCGTGGCGACCGGAGCGTCGCGGACCGGCTCGGTGCCCCGGCCGTTCGGCAGGTGCACCAGCGGCACGCAGCAAGTGGAGCGTTCGACCAGGGTACCGATGGCCGAGGCGTTGTCCTTGCCGATGATCAGATCGCCTTCCCCGTGGCCGGGCACCGCCCGGTCCTCGGCCTCTGCGGGACGACCGCTGATCATCACCATGGGGTCGCGGAAGCGGGGCCGGCGTTGCTGGGCCCGGCGACAGGGCTTGCGCCGCCCGCGGCCGGTGCGCAGAGCCTTGGCCGGCTCTCGGCGCAGTTCACCCCGGCCCTGGACGCGGAGAGCCCGGCAGACGGTCTCGTGGATCACGTGCCTCTCCGGCCGTTGCTCAAGCCCTGCTGCATGAGCTGGGAGTGTGCCTCCCGCTCACGCAGCAGCTTCCTGGACCCCTGAGCCACCGTCCGGATTTCCCGGATCTCGAAGTCCCTCGCACATCCCCTGAGCTGGGGTGTGGCGACGACCACGGGAACGGAGGCACCGGCGACGAGCCTTCTCGATGGCTTCGGAATCTCCAGGGACGATCCTGGAGATTCCGGGGTGAGAACGGTCAGGCGGCCGGCGTCGGAGCGTACGGCGCGAGTTCCGCCGCCAGTTCCTCGTGCACCCGGACCTTGAGCAGGGTGCCCTCCGGGGTGTGCTCCTCGGAGATCACCTCGCCCTCGTCGTGGGCGCGGGCGACCAGCTTGCCGTGGGTGTACGGCACGAGCACCTCGACCTCGACGGACGGACGGGGCAGCTCGTTGTCGACGAGCGCGAGCAGCTCGTCGATGCCCTGGCCGGTGCGGGCCGAGACGGCGATGGAACGCTTCTCGATCCGCAGCAGCCGCTGCAGGACCAGCGGGTCGGCGGCGTCGGCCTTGTTGACGACGACGATCTCGGGTACGTCGGTGGCGCCGACGTCCCTGATCACCTCGCGCACGGCGGCCAGCTGCTCCTCCGGGTTCGGGTGCGAGCCGTCCACCACGTGCAGGATCAGGTCGGACTCGCCGACCTCCTCCATCGTGGAGCGGAACGCCTCGACCAGGTGGTGCGGCAGGTGCCGGACGAAGCCGACGGTGTCGGCCAGCGTGTAGAGCCGGCCGCTCGGGGTCTCGGCCCGGCGGACGGTCGGGTCCAGGGTCGCGAACAGGGCGTTCTCGACCAGGACGCCGGCGCCGGTGAGGCGGTTGAGCAGGGAGGACTTGCCCGCGTTGGTGTAGCCGGCGATGGCGACCGAGGGCACCTTGTGGCGCTTGCGCTCCTGGCGCTTGATGTCGCGGCCGGTCTTCATCTCCGCGATCTCCCGGCGCATCTTCGCCATCTTCTCGCGGATCCGGCGCCGGTCCGTCTCGATCTTGGTCTCACCGGGGCCACGGGTGGCGAGGCCGCCGCCCTTGCCGCCACCCATCTGCCGGGACAGCGACTGACCCCAGCCGCGCAGCCTGGGCAGCATGTACTGCATCTGCGCGAGCGCGACCTGCGCCTTGCCCTCCCGGGACTTGGCGTGCTGGGCGAAGATGTCCAGGATCAGCGCCGTGCGGTCGATGACCTTGACCTTGACGACGTCCTCCAGGGCGATCAGCTGGCCGGGGCTGAGCTCGCCGTCGCAGATCACGGTGTCGGCACCGCTCTCCAGCACGACCTCGCGCAGTTCCAGGGCCTTGCCGGAGCCGATGAAGGTGGCCGCGTCGGGCTTGTCGCGGCGCTGGATCACGCCGTCGAGCACGAGCGCGCCCGCGGTCTCCGCGAGGGCGGCGAGCTCCGCGAGGGAGTTCTCGGCGTCCTGCACGGTCCCCGAGGTCCAGACGCCGACGAGGACGACCCGCTCCAGCCGGAGCTGGCGGTACTCGACCTCGGTGACGTCCTCGAGCTCGGTGGAGAGGCCCGCGACGCGGCGCAGAGCCGCGCGCTCGGAGCGGTCGAACTGGTCGCCGTCCCGCTCTCCGTCGATCTCGTGACTCCAGGCGACGTCCTCTTCCATCAGGGCATCGGCCCGAAGACCTTCGGGATAGTCGTGCGCGAGGCGCTTGGTGTCCTGGGAAGGGGAAGAAGAGGAGGTCATTGGGTCCTTACGTCGTTGGTGTTCGCGTCTGTGCGGCGACGGGGCGCAGCGCGGGTGAGGGGTGCCGGACCTCGTCCGGAGCTGTTCCGTCACCTTGCACAACGCTCGGGTGTCCCGGGAGATTCCCGTCACCCGTGCCGCCGACCTGAAGATGGTCGCACGGAACGCCCCGTCTCGTCATCGTGTTATTCCGCCGTCGCTCCCCGGTACGCCACGACTTCGGGCGCGACCGGCCGCTGCCCCGGCCGCTGACGGGGCTGCCGACCCGGCTGCCGGGCCGGCTGCCGGGTGGAGGACGTCCAGTCCGGGTGGCCCGGCATCGGCGGGGTCCTCTCGCCGTACAGCCAGCCGTGCAAGAACCCGCTCAGGTCGCGTCCGGACACCTCGGAGGCGAGGGACACGAAGTCGGCGGTGGTCGCCGTGCCGTCCCTGTGCCGGCTCACCCAGGCCCGCTCCAGGCCCTCGAAGGCCGTCCGCCCGATCTCCTGGCGGAGGGCGTACAGGATCAGGGCCGCGCCGTCGTAGACGTTCGGCCGGAAGATCCCCAGGCGGCTGCCGGACTCGGGCACCTTGGGAGCGGCGGGCGGACCGCCGGCGGCTCGCCAGCCGTCGGAGGCGCCGTAGGCCGCACGCATCCGCGCCTCCAGGGAACGGTGCGACGTCTCCTGTGCGTACAGGGCCTCGTACCAGGTGGCGTGTCCCTCGTTGAGCCACAGGTCGGACCAGGTGCGGGGGCTGACGCTGTTGCCGAACCACTGGTGGGCCAGCTCGTGGACCATGACCGAGTCGACGAACCACTCGGGGAACGACGGGTCGGTGAAGAGGTCCTTCTCGAAGAGGGAGAGCGTCTGCGTCTCCAGTTCGAAACCGGTGGAGGCGTCCGCGACGAGCACGCCGTACGTCTCGAAGGGGTACGGGCCGACCTTGGCCTCCATCCAGGAGATCTGGTCGGGGGTCTTCGCGAGCCACGGTTCGAGCGCCGCCCGGTGCCGGGTCGGGACGACGTCCCTCAGGGGCAGCGCGTGCGGGCCGGTGCGGCGCAGCACCGTGGACCGGCCGATCGAGACCTGGGCGAGTTCGGTGGCCATCGGGTGCTGGGTGCGGTACGTCCACTCGGTCGCGGCACCGGCGCGCCGTACGCCGGAGGGCAGGCCGTTGGCGACGGCGGTGTGGCCCTCGGGGACGGTGATCCGAAAGGTGAAGGCGGCCTTGTCGGAGGGGTGGTCGTTGCACGGGAACACCAGGTGGGCCGCGTCGGCCTGGTTGGCCATGGCGAGGCCGTCGGCGGTGCGGAGCCAGCCTCCCTCACGTCCGCCGACGGGCAGCGGGTCGCTGGTGTGCCGCACGGTGATGCGCGTCCGCCGCCCCTGGGGCAGCGGCTCGTCCGGCGTGACCACCAGGTCCTCACCGGCCGCGGCGAACGAGGCCCGGCCCCCGTCGACCTCCACCGAGGCGACCTCGCCGCGCGCGAAGTCGAGGTTGACGCGCGACAGGGGCGCGGTGGTGAAGGCGTCGATCGTCGTGACGACCTGGAGCGGCTCGTCGTTGGTGCCGGGATACGTGAGGGCGAGGTCGTAGGCGGTCACGTCGTACCCCGGGTTGCCGAGGTGCGGGAAGAGCCGGTCGCCGATGCCCAGGGGGGTCGGCGAGGCGCTCGCGGCGACGAGACACACGGAGGCGGCGGAGGCGACCAGGGCCGCCCTCAGCCGACGGCGGGCCTTCGGGGTCCAGGGTGCGCTGGGGCGGGTTCCCGGGGCGTCGTCGGCGCACCTGGGAGACCTGTCGCGGGAGGTGAGCAGCATGGAGTACGGCTACCAGCGCGCTCGCAGGACGCGACGACGACGCGCGCCGGGCGCACCCGAACGGGGTGCGGGCGGCAGCCAAGAGGCGGGCGCCGGAGACCGGACGCGCCCCGGGCCCCCACACGCGCGGCGCGTGGACGCGCTGCCGGGACACCGCACGCGCACGGGGACACGCTCCCGGGACACCGCGCGCGTGCGGCCGCGTCCCTGGGCGGCGGGTCAGGTCGTGCCGTCCCTCACCACGCCGGCGCGTGGTACTGGGCCCGGCTCACGTCGTACACCCCCGCCACGTTCCGCATGGCGCGCATCAGGGCGGGCAGCTGGGCGGCGTCGGCCAGTTGGAGGGTGTAGGTGTGGCGTACGCGCTGCTGGGTCGGGGGTTCGACGGTGGCCGAGACGATCTCGGCGCCCTCCAGGGCGATGGCCTCGGTCAGGTCGGCCAGGAGGTGCGGGCGCCCGAACGATTCAGCGACCAGCGTGACCCGGCACTCGGAGGTACGCCCCCAGCGCACGCCCACCTCCGTGCGCCCCACGCTCTTCATCCGGGCCACGGCGGCGCATCCGACGCGGTGCACGGTCACCATTCCCCCGCGCACGGCGAACCCGGTCACCTCGTCGGGCGGTACGGGCGTACAGCAGCGGGCGAGCCGCACACCGGCGCCCGGCCGGTCGACGGCCACGGCGTCCGTGGCGACGGAGAAGACGGAGGCCGCTGAGCCCCGTGTGGCGGAAGTGACACAAGCGGCGGAAGTGACCGATGCGGCCTCTGGAACGAGGCGTTCGGTCAGGCCGTCGGGGCCCGTTGCCGTGTCCCCGCACCCCTCCGCTCCGGCGGGCACCGGATGCGCCGTGAGCCAGCGCTGGATGGCGATCCGGGCGGCCGGTGTGTGAGCGTGTTCCAACCACTCCCGGGAGGGCTCGGAGGCCGGGTCCTGGCCCATCAGGAGCTGGACGGTGTCGCCGTCCCGCAGGACCGTGCTCAGCGTCGCGAGACGGCCGTTGACACGGGCGCCGATGCACGCGTGCGCGTCCTCGCCGTACTGCGCGTACGCGGCGTCCACGCAGGTCGCGCCCTCGGGCAGGCCGAGGGTGCCGCCGTCGGGACGGAAGACGGTGATCTCCCGGTCCTGGGCGAGGTCCTCCCGCAGGGTGGACCAGAAGGTGTCGGGATCGGGTGCGCCCCGCTGCCATTCGAGGAGGCGGGAGAGCCAGCCGGGACGGGTGGGGTCGGCGCGCTCGCCGTCCGCCGGGTCGTCGGAGGCGGGCGGCGCGTAGGGGTTGCCCAGTGCGATGACACCGGCCTCGGCCACCTTGTGCATCTGGTGGGTGCGGATGAGGACCTCGGCGATCTGGCCGTCCGGGCGGGCGAGGGCGGTGTGCAGCGACTGGTACAGGTTGAACTTCGGTACGGCGATGAAGTCCTTGAACTCCGAGACGACGGGCGTCATGCAGGTGTGCAGTTCGCCCAGGACGCCGTAGCAGTCCGCGTCCTCGTTGACCAGCACCAGCAGCCGGCCGAAGTCGCAGCCGCGCAGCCGGCCGCGCTTGCGGGAGACGCGGTGCAGGGAGACGAAGTGCCGCGGACGGATGAGGACTTCGGAGGAGATGCCGGCTCCGTTCAGCACGGCGCGCATCTCGTCGGCGATCTCGGCGAGCGGGTCGTCGGAGCGGCCCGTGTTCCCGGCGATCAGCGCGCGGGTGCGCTCGTACTCCTCGGGGTGGAGGATGGCGAAGACCAGGTCCTCCAGCTCCGTCTTGAGGGCCTGGACCCCGAGCCGCTCGGCGAGCGGGATGAGGACGTCCCGGGTGACCTTGGCGATGCGGGCCTGTTTCTCGGGGCGCATGACGCCGAGGGTGCGCATGTTGTGCAGCCGGTCGGCGAGTTTGATCGACATCACCCGGACGTCGTTGCCGGTGGCCACGAGCATCTTGCGGAAGGTCTCGGGCTCCGCGGCGGCGCCGTAGTCGACCTTTTCCAGCTTGGTGACGCCGTCGACGAGGTAGCGGACCTCCTCACCGAACTGCTCGCGTACCTGATCGAGGGTCACATCGGTGTCCTCGACGGTGTCGTGCAGCAGGGAGGCCGTCAACGTCGTCGTCTCCGCGCCCAGTTCGGCGAGGATCAGGGTGACGGCGAGCGGATGCGTGATGTAGGGCTCGCCGCTCTTGCGCATCTGGCCGCGGTGCGAGGACTCGGCCAGGACGTAGGCGCGGCGCAGGGGTTCGAGGTCGGCGTCCGGATGGTGGGCGCGATGGGCCTCGACGACATGGCCGATCGCGTCGGGCAGCCGGTCGCGCGCGGCGGGGCCGAGCAGCGCGGCGCGGCCCAGGCGGCGCAGGTCGAGCCGTGGGAGCGACCTTCTGCGCGGCGCCGACGAGGGCGCGGGGCCTGTCATCGGGACCGCCGCAGTACCTGGGGTCGCAGGGTTCGTGGCCTCCGCACTCATGGGCACCTCCGGCTGCGTGGACCGGCGAACGGGGTGCCCCATGGCGGACACGGCTCAGGGGTTGGCGACTTCTTCCCCGTCCGGGCCGGTGCTTGATGCTACCGAGCCGACCACGCCCGCCCGACCGCCTCTCGCCCAGCGTGAAACGGATCACCCATTCGAGCGACGGTTTGGATGTTTATGCCGGACACGGCGTACGCCCGGCGACCCAACGACGCGTCAGCCGGGCGCACTCGGGCGGCCGGCCCCGGTGCGATCGCTCCCCGGGCCGCGCACGCACAAGCTCCTCGGGCCGCGCCCTCGCAAGCTCCTCGGACCGCGCACCCGGGAAACTCCTCGGACCACCCGCGGGCTCCTCGGAGCGCGCACCCGCGAGCTGATCGCTGCTCAGCCGACCGCGCCGGCCAGCCACTCCGCGTCGATCTCGCCCTCGGCGACGATCACGGCCGGGCCGGTCATCTCGATCTCGCCGTCCGGGCGCTCCGTGATGACCAGGCGTCCGCCGGGGACGTCCACGGTGTATGTCGCCGGGGTGCCGGTGACGGCCGGGTCGGCGCCGTCGCGGCGGGCGGTCGCCACGGCGACGGCGCACGCGCCCGTGCCGCAGGACCGGGTCTCGCCGGAGCCGCGCTCGTGCACGCGCATGGCGACGTGCCCGGGGCCGCGGTCGACGACGAACTCGACGTTGACGCCGTCCGGGTAGGCCGCGGCCGGGCTGAACGGCGGCGGGGTAAGCAGGTCACCGGCGTCGGTGAGGGCGTCCACGAAGGCCACGGCGTGCGGGTTGCCCATGTTCACGTTCCGCGCGGGCCAGCTGCGCTCGCCGACGCTCACCGTGACGTCCCCCTCGGGGAGCCGCGCCCGGCCCATGCCGACCGTGACGTCACCGTCCTTGGCGAGGTGCACCGTCTTCACGCCCCCGCGCGTGGCGACGGTGATGTCCCCTTCGGTCACGTGACCGGCGCGCTGGAGGTAGCGCGCGAACACCCGCACGCCGTTGCCGCACATCTCCGCGACCGAACCGTCGCCGTTGCGGTAGTCCATGAACCACTCCGCCTCGGCCGCCATCCCCTCGGCCTCGGGGTGCGCGGCGGACCGCACGACGTGCAGCAGGCCGTCCCCGCCGATGCCGGCGCGGCGGTCGCACAGGGCGGCGACGGCGGCCGGGGGCAGGTCGACGGCGTTCTCGGGGTCCGGGACGATCACGAAGTCGTTCTCGGTGCCGTGACCCTTGAGGAAGGCGATCCGCGTGCTCATTCCTCGATCGTACGGGGTGCCTGCGACACCCCGCCCCGGCCGGGCCGTCCGCCGGGGGCGGGCCCCGGCGTCAGCGCAACCGCGCCACGCGCCAGACCGCCAGCACGATCACCGCGGCGACCACGACCACGTACGCGAGCACCACCCGCCAGTCCGGCCGGCGCCCCGAGCCCCGCTGGGGCAGTCCCGGCCAGGTGTGGCCCACCCTGCGGGCGGCCATCATGCCCCAGCCCGCCGCGCAGGAGCAGATCAGCAGCCCCAGCATGGCGATCACGGCCCCGCTGTCGCCGAAGTCGAAGGCCAGCGGGAACGCGAACATCAGGGAGCCCACCGCGGCCAGCCCCACGATCGGGGCGAGCTGCCACAGACGCAGCCGGCGCTGGGGGCGCAGTTCGACCTCGACCTCGGGGCCGCCGACGAACAACTCGTCCGGCTCGGGGCCGTCGTCGGTCACGCCGCCCGGCGGCGCCTCGTCGAGTCCGTCGGGGCCCAGCGGACCACCGGCGTCGATGCCCAGACGGCCCGTGTCGTCACGCTCCGGTTCACCACGTCCGGTGATGGCGTGCTCGGTGCCTTGTGCGGTGTCGCGAGGGCCGGCCTCCATCGCCACGCGCCCTCCCAACTTGGACTCCACTTGGTCGATCGAAGCTCGATGATGGCACGGCACCGAACGCCCGGATGACGGCCGGAGCGTCCCGATGCCATGACGTGATCAGGCTGTAACCGGTCCTTCCACCAACGCCAGGGCACGCCGCGGAAGTTCCGTGAGATCCGCCGCGGCCCCACTGAGCCAATGCACCCGGGGGTCTCGCCTGAACCACGCGTCCTGACGGCGCGCGAAGCGTTTGGTGGCCCGGACGGTCTCGGCGCGGGCCTCCTCCATCGGGCACGCCCCGGCGAGCGCCGAGAGCACCTGCTGGTAGCCGAGCGCGCGCGACGCCGTACGCCCCTCGCGCAACCCCCGCGCCTCCAGTGCGCGCACTTCCTCGACGAGGCCCGCTTCCCACATCCGGTCGACCCGGCGCGCGATCCGCTCGTCGAGTTCGGGGCGCGCCACGTCGACCCCGATCTGCACGGTGTCGTAGACCGAGTCGTGCCCCGGGAGGTTGGCGGTGAAGGGCATGCCGGTGATCTCGATCACTTCCAGCGCCCGGACGATCCGGCGGCCGTTGCTGGGCAGGATCGCCCGCGCGGCCCCGGGGTCGGCGGCGGCGAGGCGGGCGTGCAGCGCGCCGGGGCCGCGCAGCGCGAGTTCCTCCTCCAGCCGGGCCCGGACCTCGGGGTCGGTGCCGGGGAACTCCAGGTTGTCGACGGCTCCGCGGACGTAGAGGCCGGAGCCGCCGACCAGGATCGGCCAGCGCCCCTCGGCGAGCAGGGCGTCGATCCGCGCGCGGGCGAGCCGCTGGTACTCGGCGACGGAGGCCGTGACCGTGACGTCCCAGATGTCCAGCAGGTGGTGCGGGACGCCACCGCGCTCCTTCGGCGTCAGCTTGGCGGTGCCGATGTCCATCCCCTGGTAGAGCTGCATGGAGTCGGCGTTGACGACCTCCCCGCCGAGCTGCTGGGCCAGATGAACGCCCAGATCGGACTTTCCGGCCGCGGTCGGTCCGACGACGGCGATGACTCGGGGGGTGGGAAGTGCGCTGCTCACCGCACCAGTCTCGCAAACCTCGCAACGCGCTCTCGAACGAGTTACGTGACGACGGCGACCCGGAGTCGTTGCCCGTTGCGAGGTTCACGCCGCCGGTCAGGGAGAGGCGGTGACCCGGGAGACGCAAACGGACGCCCCGGGCGGCGCGGGATTTCGCCCGCACGAGTAACGTATGGAGTGGATATGGGCGTTTTTGCGCGACTTTTCCGCAGGTCGAAGACCAGGGAAGAGGCGTCGACCGCCGAGGCGCGGGCCGACCGGCCGCCGGCCGGGCCGGAGGCGGACGGGGCAGCGGGAGCGAAGGGATCCGACGAGGCCGACGCCGGCGCCGGCAGGGAGCCGGCCGCGGCGGTGAAGGAGGGTGCCGGGGGCGACGCGCCGGAGGTCGTCGAGATCCCCCAGCAGCAGTCCCCCGGCAAGGCGGCCGACTCCGAGACCGACGAGGGCGCGCGGACGTAAAGGTCGTAGCGGGCGCAAAGGGTCATAGAGGCCGGACAGGTCCCGCGAGGGAAGGTGAACCATGGGTCTTTTCGAGAATCTGAAGGGCAGGCTCGGCCCGGCCAAGGGCAAGGTCTCCCACCTCGCCCAGCAGCACGGGGGCAAGATCCAGCACGGGATCGACCGGGCCGCGAAGGTGGTCGACGAGCGGACCAAGGGCAAGTACAGCCACAAGATCCACTCGGGCACCGACAAGGCCAAGGGCGCCATGGACCGGCTCGCGCACAAGGACGACGTGCACAGGGGCGGCGACACCACCGGGGGTACCCCGGGCGGCCCCACCATGCCGCCGAGCAGCCCGCCGCCGGGCAGCCCGCCGAGCAGCTCTCCGCCGAGTGGCCCGCCGCCGGCCTCCTGACCGGCCGGGGAGCGAGCTGACGGCGGGGCCCACGGGCCGCGCGGACCGGCGCCCACGACACGGCGGACGGCCACGGGACACACGCTCCCGGCCGTCCGCCGTCTCGGCCGCCGTCGCCGGGCCGGGCCCGGGCGACCGACTCGGCGGGCCCGGCCCAGGCCCTACGACCAGGCGGCCCTACGACCAGGCCGCCACCACGTACCCCACGCCGTACGGCGCGTCCTCGTACAGCGGTGTGCCGGCGAGCCCGGCGCCGGCGGCGGCTGCCGCGAGGACCTGCCAGGGGGCCCGCCCCGACACCAGCAGCCGGCGCGCCAGCTCCACGTCCAGGGCCTCCAGGGCCGCGAGGTCCACCGCCCCCAGCGCGCGTCCGACCGCCGCGTCGAACGGTGCCGCCCGTTCGTCGAGATAGCCCGGCGCCTTCAGCGAGCGGCACGCGCTGGCGTCACCCATCACCAGCAGCGCCACCCGCTCGGCCCCGGCGGCGACGGCCCTGCCGGCCTCGGCGCACCGCTCGGGCGCGAGCGACTCCGGCACGGCGTGTGCCTCGATCGGGGCGTCCGCCCACCCGACCCGCTCCAGCAGCCACGCGGCGACCGCGAGCGACGGCGGCAGCGTCCGCCCCGCCGCCGCCTCGTCGGCGGACTTCTCCCGGCCCAGCCGTACGCCGGCGTCGACGCCGAAGCCCCGGAACGAGCCGGGCGTGCCCTCCGGGTACGACTCGGCCTCGCCGTGCCGCGTGGGCCCGACGACGACCAGCCGGTCGGGCCGGGCGGCGGCGAGCACGCCGAGCGCGTCCGCGCACGCGGCACGGGCGGCGTCCAGCTCGGGTGCGGCACCCGCGGCGACCGCGGGGACGAGGAGCGGCGGGCAGGGGCAGACTGCTGCGGCGACAAGCATGATCGGCAGCGTAACCCCGCGGGCCCACGGTCAGCGCCCCGCCTCGGCTCACGGCACACATCCACTGTCCCGAGCCCGGACCGGACCCAGTCCGGCCCGAGTGCGGCCGGGCCCGGCGTCAACCACCAGCGCACCCTACGAGCGAGCCGGACGTCGGCCCCCGCCTGCCGAGCCCTGCCTCAGTCGCAGCCGCACCCGCTCCCCGAGGCCACCGGCAGCGGCTCCGGGACGCCCACCTTCGGCAGGCCCAGCAGCACACCCGCCGGCTTGGCCGCCTCGGCGGCGTTGCGCTGCTCCCAGGCGTCACCCGCGCGCGTGCGGCGCACGTCGAGGACGGGCCCCTCGGCGAGGAGGTGGTGCGGGGCGGCGTACGTCACCTCGACCGTGACCACGTCGCCGGGGCGCACCTCCTGCTCCGGCTTGGTGAAGTGGACCAGGCGGTTGTCGGGGGCGCGGCCGGAGAGGCGGTGGGTGGCCCCGTCCTTGCGGCCCTCGCCCTCGGCGACCATCAGCTCCAGGGTGCGGCCGACCTGCTTCTTGTTCTCGTCCCAGGAGATCTCCTCTTGGAGGGCGACGAGACGCTCGTAGCGCGCCTGGACGACCTCCTTGGGGATCTGCCCGTCCATCTCGGCGGCCGGGGTGCCGGGCCGCTTGGAGTACTGGAAGGTGAACGCCTGCGCGAACCGGGCCTCGCGGACCACGTGCAGGGTCTGCTCGAAGTCCTCCTCCGTCTCGCCGGGGAAGCCGACGATGATGTCGGTGGTGATCGCGGCGTGCGGAATGGCGGCGCGGACCTTCTCGATGATCCCGAGGTAGCGCTCCTGGCGGTAGGAGCGGCGCATCGCCTTCAGGACCGTGTCCGAGCCGGACTGGAGCGGCATGTGCAGCTGCGGCATCACGTTCGGCGTCTCGGCCATGGCGGCGATGACGTCGTCGGTGAAGTCGCGCGGGTGCGGCGAGGTGAAGCGGACGCGCTCCAGGCCCTCGATCCTCCCGCAGGCCCGCAGCAGCTTGCTGAACGCCTCGCGGTCGCCGATGTCGGAGCCGTACGCGTTGACGTTCTGGCCGAGCAGGGTGATCTCCGAGACGCCCTCGGCGACCAGGGCCTCGACCTCGGCGAGGACGTCGCCCGGGCGGCGGTCCTTCTCCTTGCCGCGCAGAGCCGGGACGATGCAGAAGGTGCAGGTGTTGTTGCAGCCGACGGAGACCGACACCCATGCCGCGTACGCGCTCTCGCGGCGCGTCGGCAGCGTGGAGGGGAACGCCTCCAGCGACTCGGCGATCTCGACCTGCGCCTCTTCCTGGACGCGGGCGCGCTCCAGCAGGACCGGCAGCTTGCCGATGTTGTGCGTGCCGAAGACGACGTCCACCCAGGGCGCCCGCTTGACGATGGTGTCGCGGTCCTTCTGCGCGAGGCAGCCGCCGACCGCGATCTGCATGCCGGGCCGCCCGGCCTTCTTCGGCGCGAGGTGGCCGAGGTTGCCGTAGAGCCGGTTGTCGGCGTTCTCCCGGACCGCGCAGGTGTTGAAGACGACGACGTCCGCCTCGCCGTCGGAGCCCTCCGGGGCGCGTACGTACCCGGCGTCCTCCAGCAGCCCGGCCAATCGCTCGGAGTCGTGGACGTTCATCTGGCACCCGTAGGTGCGGATCTCATAGCTGCGAGTGACGCCCACTGTCTGGCTCCGGTCGATGCTGCTCATGGCACAAGGGTAGGCCGTCCGGGGAGCGCGCCTTCCCGGCCGCCGCACGAGCAGGCCTTCGGCGGGGCCTCGGTCAGGGTTCGATGAGCCCCGCCCGGATGGCGTACCGCGTGAGTTCCAGCCGGTCCCGCATGCCGAGCTCGTGCAGCAGGTTGGCGCGATGCCGTTCGACGGTCCTGGCGCTGATGAAGAGCAGCTCCCCGATCTCCTTGGAGGTGTGTCCCTCGGCGACCAGCTTGAGGATCTCCTCCTCGCGCTCGGTGACGGCCCGCTCGGGCAGCGCGTCCCCGCGGCGGAGCCGGTCCAGGTAGGACCGGACGAGCGCCCGCTCCACGCCCGGACAGATGAACGGCTCGTCCCGCACCGCCGCCCGGCACGCCTCGACCAGGTCCCGGTCGGCGACGGACTTCAGGACGTAACCGCAGGCTCCGGCCCGGAGCGCCTCGAAGAAGTACTGCTCGTTGTCGTACATCGTCAGGATCAGGATGCGCAGGCCGGGCAGCCGCCGGGACAGCTGGCGGGCCGCCTGCAGCCCGGTGGTCCGGGGCATCGCCACGTCGAGCACGGCCAGGTCCACCCCGCCCGCCCGGGCGCGCGCGACCGCCTCCGCGCCGTCCCCGGCCTCGGCGACGACGGTCAGGTCGGGTTCGCCGTCGAGGATGAGCCGTACGCCGCGGCGTACGAGCGTGTGGTCGTCCGCGAGCAGCACGCGTATCGGTGCCGGCACCAGCGGCCCCCGCGCGCGGGTATGCGCAGTCGTACGTCCGTGCCCCGCCCGGGAGCCGCCCCCACCGTCAGCACCACCCCCACCGTCAGCACCGCTCCGACCAGCAGAGCCCGCTCGCGCATCCCGGCGATCCCGGCTCCCTCCGGCGCCGCACCGACCCCTGCGCCGTTGTCGCGGACGAGTAGTTCGACGCCGCCGCCGACCGGTCCGAACCGCAGGCCGGCACGGTCGGCGCCGGAGTGCCGCGCGGTGTTGGTGAGCCCTTCCTGGGCCACTCGGTAGACCACCAGTTCGGTCTCCTGGTCGAGCGGGGGCAGCTCGCCGTACACGTCGTGCCGCACGGTCAGGCCGTGCGCGGTGAAGTCACCGGCGAGCGCCCGCAGCGCGCTGGCCAGCCCCAGTTCGTCCAGCACCCCCGGCCGCAGCCGGCGGGCGATGCGGCGGATCTCGTCGAGACCCGCCCGGGTCGCGTCCTGGGCCTGCCCGACCTCCGCCCGCAGCTCCTCGGGCACCCGGTCGGCGACCCGCTTGAGCTGGAGCAGCACGGCGGTGAGGGTCTGCCCGACCTCGTCGTGGAGTTCGCGGGCGACGCGGTGGCGCTCCCGCTCCTGGGCGGAGAGCGCGCGGGCCGCACTGGCGGCGCGCTCGGCCTCCAGCCGGTCCAGCATCGTGTTGTACGTCGTGATGAGCTGCGCCGCCTCCACGGGCCCGGCGACCTCGGCGCGGGCGCCCGGCCGCAGCAGGTCGGCGGTGGCCATGGCCCGGCCCGGTCGGCCCAGCGGGGCCAGCCCGACCCGCAGGACCGCCGCGTTGACCGCGAGCAGCGCCGCGAGGCCGCAGACGACGACCAGGGCCTCGCCCGGCAGCACCGGAGTCGACACGGTGACCGGGCCGAGCAGCAGAGCGGCGGCCACGACCAGGCCGAGGGCGTTCAGCAAGAAGATCCGCCAGAACAACGACACCCCCGTGCCCGCTCCTCTCCCGGCCTGGTCTTCGCCGGCCGACGCCACCGCGCTGACCAGCCTCTCCGCCCTCCGCCGGTCGCGAACCACCCGTCATGACACCCATGTCGCCACCGTACGGGCGGATGGCAGCATGGCGGGGCCACGGGTCGCCGGGACGACCGGCCGGCCGACCGGCCGACCCGATCCGCGGCCCGCGGCCCGCGGTCTGCGATCCGCTCGGTCCCGGTCCGTGACCAGCGATCCGCGACCAGCGACCAGCGACCAGAGTTCGACAATCAGCGATCGAAGGGGAAGAAACGTGTCCGCTCCACGCCTGAGGGCGACGCCGCTGCCGGGCATCGGGGTCCAGTACGACCTGGAGACCCGGGAAGACCGCCATCTGTCCGTGGTGGCCCACCGCGACGGCACGCGGACGGTGAGCGTCTACCGGCCCGACGACCCCGACTCCTGCGCCCACTCGCTGCATCTCACCGCCCCGGAGGCCGGTGCGCTGATCGACGCGCTCCAGCCGTCGCACCACAGCAACAGCCTGCTCTCCACCACGGACCTGGGTCTGGTGGCCGAGCGGATCGAGGTCGGCGCGACCTCGCGCTGGAACGGCCGCGTCCTCGGCGACACCCGGA
The DNA here is from genome assembly GCF_042430725.1 of Streptomyces cinereospinus. Lineage (NCBI taxonomy): Bacteria > Bacillati > Actinomycetota > Actinomycetes > Kitasatosporales > Streptomycetaceae > Streptomyces > Streptomyces cinereospinus. The sequence continues at coordinate 119,578 of NZ_JBHMCY010000009.1, forward strand.
TGCGCACCGAGACCGGCGCGTCCGTCGTGGCGGTGCTGCGCCGGGCCGACGCGATCCCGTCCCCGGCGCCGGACTTCCGGCTCGCCGGCGGTGACACCTTGATCGTCATCGGCACCCGCGAGGGCGTCGACGCCGCCGCGGCGATACTCGGGCGGGAGTGAGCCGGTGCACTCCGCGGTCCTGTTGATCGAGTTCGGTTCGATCCTGCTCGGCCTCGGCCTGCTCGGCAGGGTGGCCGGACGGCTGGGCTTCTCCCCCATCCCGCTGTACCTGCTCGCCGGGCTGGCGTTCGGCGAGGGCGGTCTGCTGCCGCTCGGGGCGAGCGAGGAGTTCGTGGCCATCGGCGCCGAGATCGGTGTCATCCTGCTGCTGCTCATGCTGGGCCTGGAGTACACGGCCAGCGACCTGGTCACCAACCTCAAGGCGCACTACCCGGCGGGCCTGGTCGACTGCGCGCTCAACGCCCTGCCGGGCGCGGCGGTCGCGCTGCTCCTCGGCTGGGGCCCGGTGGCCGCCGTGGTCCTGGCGGGCGTCACCTGGATCTCGTCCTCCGGCGTCATCGCCAAGGTGCTCGGCGAACTCGGCCGGATCGGCAACCGGGAGACCCCGGTGATCCTCAGCGTGCTGGTCCTGGAGGACCTGGCGATGGCCGTGTACCTGCCCATCGTCACCGCGCTGGTCGCCGGGGTCAGCCTGGCGGCGGGGAGCGTGACGCTGGCGATCGCGCTGGGCGCGGCCGGGCTGGTGCTCTTCGCGGCCGTGCGCTACGGCCGCGTGATCTCACGCTTCGTCTCCAGCGACGACCCGGAGAAGCTGCTGCTGGTCGTGCTCGGCCTGACCATCCTGGTCGCGGGTATCGCCCAGCAGTTGCAGGTGTCGGCGGCGGTGGGCGCCTTCCTGGTCGGCATCGCGCTGTCCGGGGAGGTCGCGGAGGGCGCGCACACGCTGCTGAGCCCGTTGCGCGACCTGTTCGCCGCGGTCTTCTTCGTCTTCTTCGGCCTGCACACCGATCCGGCGAGCATTCCGCCGGTGCTGCTGCCCGCCCTCGCCCTGGCCGTCGTCACCGCCGTCACCAAGATCGCCACCGGCTACTGGGCGGCCCGGCGCGCGGGCATCTCCGTCAAGGGCCGCTGGCGCACGGGCGGTGCGCTGGTGGCCCGCGGCGAGTTCTCGATCGTGATCGCCGGCCTGGCGGTGACGGCCGGCATCGAACCGTCCCTGGGCCCGCTGGCCACCGCGTACGTCCTGATCCTGGTCGTCATCGGGCCCCTCACGGCCCGCTACACCGAGCCGCTGGCGATGCGCTGGACGCGCCGCCGCGCCCCGCGCGGGGCCGAGCCGGTGCGGCGGACGGAGGACGCCAAGGCGGAGGCACCGGTGGGGGACTGAGCCCCGGGGGGCGAAGCGGCCGCGGCCCCCGACGCGTGACGGAGGAGACGGATGCCCGGGCGTGCGACGCGCTGTCGATCGCCCGCCCGGGCGTCCGGTACGACCGCCTCAGCACCCCACCGACGCCGT
>NZ_JBHMCY010000009.1:121194-130880 GCF_042430725.1 Streptomyces cinereospinus
TACCGACCGCCTCAGCACCCCGCCAACGCCGTACCGACCGCCTCAGCACCCCGCCAACGCCGTACCGACCGCCTCAGCACCCCGCCGACGCCGTACCGACCGCCTCACGCGCCACGGGCGAGGAGATCCGCCCCCCGACCGCTCACGCGCTGCCGCGAGCAGGCCCGCCCGCCGCCGTACGCCCCGCCCCACGCCCCGCCGTGCGAGACCCCGCCGTACGCCCCGCGCCCCACGCCCCGCCGTGCGAGACCCCGCCGTACGCCCCGCCTCACCCCCCGTCCGGTCGCCACCCCTGGCGGCGCAGCACGCCGGAGACGTCCGGTGCCTCGTAGTGGTCGCCCTTGAGGACCTTGCCGTCGGCGCGGCGCCGCACCTGGCCGTCGGGGCCCAGCTTGGTCATGTTGGAGCGGTGGATCTCGGCTATGACGGCGTCCAGGTCGACGCCGTGCACCAGGGCCGTGCCGTAGGCCACGTAGACGACGTCGGCCAGTTCGTGCGCGAGCCTGTCGAGGGGGCCGGTCACCGACACCTCGGCGACCTCCGCGGCCTCCTCGGCCAGCAGCTCGCCACGGTGCGCGGCCAGCTCCGGCGAGACCGCCGTCGGCGTGTCACGGGCGTCGAGACCGAAGGCCGCGTGGAACTCACGGACCAGGTCGGCGGGCGAGGAACTCATGCGCCGAACGATAACGGCCCGCACTGACAAAGCCCTGTGACGCCCGCCCTGGCCAGCAGTCGTACGGACTGGCAGGATCGCGCGCATGTCCAGAACGTTCCCCCGGGGCGGCGCCCGCCGGGCCCTGCAGGGCGCGGCCGCGGGCGTCGTCGCCCTCGGCCTGCTGCTGTGGTGGCTGCTGCCGCTGGGCGAGGAGCCCCCGAGCGGGTCGATCACGTTCAGCACCGGCACACCGCGCGGGGTCTACCAGAAGTACGGCACCCTGCTGCGCACCGAGCTCTCCAAGGACATGCCGAACCTGGAGGTGCGGCTGCTCACCAGTGACGGCTCGCAGGAGAACGTCGCGCGGGTGGCGACCGGCGAGGCCGACTTCACCATCGCCGCGGCCGACGCGGTGGAGACGTACGAGCTGAACAAGGGGCCCGGCGCGGACCGGCTGCGTGGGGTCGCACGGCTGTACGACGACTATGTGCACCTCGTCGTGGCGCGCGACTCGGGCATCGACTCCGTGACGGACCTGCGCGGCAGGCGGGTCGCCATAGGGCGGCCCCACTCGGGCGTACGGCTGATCGCCACCCGGGTGCTGAAGGCGGCCGGCATCGACGCCCGGCAGGACATCACCCCGCTGTCCGACGGCATCGACACCGGGCCGGACCGGCTGGCGCGGGGGGAGATCGAGGCGTTCTTCTGGTCGGGCGGGCTGCCGACGGACGGTTTGCGGGAGCTGGCCCGGACGTTCCCGTTCCGGTTCGTGCCGATCGACGCCGGCTTCGTCGACGAGCTGCACCGCCAGGGCACGGCCACCCACTACTACCGCGCGACCAGCCTGCCCGAGTCGGCGTACGGGGCCCGCGGCGGCACCACGGTGCCCACGATGGCGGTGTCCAACGTGCTGATCACCCGCAAGGACATGGACCCCGAGCTGACCGAGTGGGTGACCCGTACGGTGATCAACAGCCGTGACGGCATCGGCGCCCACGTCCACTCCGCCCAGCTGGTGGATCTGCGCACGGCGATCTACACCGACCCGCTGCCCCTGCACGACGGCGCCCGGCGCTACTACCGCTCGGTCAAGCCGTAGGGCCGTTCCGCGGCACGCGCAGGGTCACCTTCAGCCCGTGCGGTGCGTGACGCTCGTAGGCGATCGAGCCGCCGGCGGCCGTGAGCAACGCGCGCGTGATGGACAGGCCCAGCCCCGATCCCCTCACGTTCTGGTGCCGCCCGCTGCGCCAGAACCGGTCGCCGACCCGGGTCAGCTCCTCGTCGGTCAGGCCGGGTCCGCGGTCGGCGACGACGACGGTCGCCAAGGCGCCGTTGGCGGCCACGGTGACCCGGACCTCCTCGCCCTCGGGCGTGAACTTCACCGCGTTGTCGATCACCGCGTCCAGCGCGCTGGACAGGGTCACCGGATCGGCCCAGGCGGTCGTCGGCGGGCAGTCCCCCACCAGCCGTACGCCCTTGGCCCCGGCGGTCGGCGCCCAGGCGGCGACCCGTTCGGCGCCCAGGGCACCGATGTCGGTGAGCCGCAGGTCGGCCTCGGCGTGCTCGGCGAGCGCCAGGTCGAGCAGGTCGTCCAGGACCCGCGCCAGGCGCTTGCCCTCGGCCTGCACGGAGGCGATCTCCTCGTTGCCCTCGGGCAGTTCCAGGGCGAGCAGCTCGATGCGCAGCAGCAGCGCGGCGAGCGGGTTGCGCAACTGGTGCGAGGCGTCGGCGACGAAGGCGCGCTGCTGTTCCAGGACGACCTCGACGTTGTCCACCATCTCGTTGAACGATCGGGCGAGCCGGCGCAGCTCCGGCGGACCGCTCGCCACCGCGACCCGGGACTTCAGGCGCCCGGTGGCGATCTCGTGGGCGGTGGCGTCCAGCACGCGTACGGGTCTGAGCACCCAGCCGGTCAGCCGCAGCGCGGCGCCGACGGCCAGCAGCATGGCGGCCGTCTCGCCGGCGGCGATGACCAGCCAGCCGTACAGGGTCCGCGCGCGCATCTGACCGGTGGGCGAGTCGGTCACCACCACGGCGACGACGTCACCGTCCCGGATGACCGGGGAGGCCACGACGAGCCGGGCGACCTGCCAGGGCCACACCTGCTCGGGATCGTCGCTGCGGCGGCTGAGCAGCGCCTCGTCGAACGCCTCGCGCACCTCGCCCGTCGACGGCAGCAGCCACGTGGCCGGCGCGTGGGCCATGGAGGTGCCGTCGGCGTAGAAGACGCCGACACGGATGCCGTAGACGTCGTGGTAGCTGTCGAGCTCGCGGCTGAGCGCCTGCAGACGCCTGCCCGGGGGCTCGGGCGGGGCGCTGACGAACTGGGCGAGCGCCGCGAAGAACGCCGTGTCGTCGATCCGGTCGACGACCACCTTCTGCTGCTGGGCCGCCGCCACGCTGACGGCGAGCGGGACACCGAGCGCCAGCAGGACGGCCGCCATCAGGACGATCAGCAGCGGCAGGAGACGTGTGCGCACCCTGCCCCGCTACGCGGCCGGGACGACGAGCCGGTAGCCGACGCCGCGCACGGTCTCGATCAGGGCGGGCATGCGCAGCTTGGCGCGCAGGGAGGCGACATGCACCTCCAGGGTGCGTCCGGTCCCCTCCCAGCTGGTGCGCCACACCTCACTGATGATCTGCTCCCGCCGGAACACGACCCCGGGGCGCTGCGCGAGCAGCGCCAGCAGGTCGAACTCCTTGCGGGTCAGTTGGACGACCGAACCCTCTACGGTGACCTGCCGGGTGGGCAGTTCGATGCGGACGGGGCCCAGCAGCAGCGCGGCCTCGCCGCCGGAGGCGGCATCCTCGTGGGCGGTGCGCCGGCTGACGGCGTGGATCCGGGCGAGCAGCTCGCCGGTGTCGTAGGGCTTGACGACGTAGTCGTCGGCGCCGAGGTTGAGTCCGTGTATACGGGAGCGGACGTCGGAACGCGCGGTGACCATGATCACCGGGGTGCTGGTGCGCTTGCGGATCTTGCTGCACACCTCGTACCCGTCCTGGTCGGGCAGGCCGAGGTCGAGCAGGACGACGCCGAAGCCGGCGCCTTCCGGGACGAGCGCCTGGAGGGCCTCCTCGCCGCTGCGCGCGTGCGTGACGTCGAAGCCGTGCCGTGCCAGGACCGCGGACAGAGCGGCGGCGACGTGGTTGTCGTCCTCGACGAGGAGCAGTCTCATCCCGGCCCCCTTCGGTTCATCGACAGTACGGACGCGGTAGGTACGAACGCGGGCACGCGCGCGCGTGCACCCAGGCAGTCACGCTGATGGATGAGGACGGCGTCAAGGGCCCGCCGGTTGCGCGGCGCTTCCGTTATCCGGCCGATACGCGACCCCCTCGGCCGCGCTACCAGCCGTGGCCGGCTGCTACCGGATCGTGATACTCAAATTCGCCTCAGATGTCATGACGCAGGTCGCATAGGGTAGCTACTGTCCTCCGAAACCGAGGAGGACGGAGCCCGAGAGCGATGACCGAAGTATCGGTGGCCAAGGAAGACGTGGCCGCGACCGGCGAACTGGTCGTCCTGAAGAGCGTCAACAAGCACTTCGGCGCGTTGCACGTTCTCCAGGACATCGACCTGACGATCGCCCGCGGCGAGGTCGTCGTGGTCATCGGGCCCTCCGGGTCCGGAAAGTCCACCTTGTGCCGCACCATCAACCGGCTGGAGACGATCGACTCCGGTTCGATCACCATCGACGGCAAGCCGCTGCCCGCCGAGGGCAAGGCGCTGGCCCGGCTGCGCGCCGACGTCGGCATGGTGTTCCAGTCGTTCAACCTCTTTGCGCACAAGACCGTGCTCGAGAACGTGATGCTGGGCCAGATCAAGGTCCGCAGGGCGGACAAGCAGCAGGCCGAGGCGAAGGCCCGGGCCCTGCTCGACCGGGTCGGCGTGGCCTCGCAGGCGGACAAGTACCCCGCGCAGCTCTCCGGCGGCCAGCAGCAGCGCGTGGCGATCGCCCGCGCCCTGGCCATGGACCCGAAGGTCATGCTCTTCGACGAGCCGACCTCGGCCCTCGACCCGGAGATGATCAACGAGGTGCTGGAGGTCATGCAGCAGCTCGCCCGGGACGGCATGACCATGATCGTCGTGACGCACGAGATGGGCTTCGCCCGGTCGGCTGCGAACCGTGTGGTGTTCATGGCGGACGGCCGCGTCGTCGAAGAGGCCGCGCCGGACCAGTTCTTCAGCAACCCGCGCAGCGACCGTGCCAAGGACTTCCTTTCGAAGATCCTCCACCACTGACCGTCGCCCGCCGCCCTCCCGCGGCGAGCCGCGCCTTCCGCACCCGACGGCCCTTCACTTCACCACGCAAAGGATGTTCACCATGAAGCTCCGCAAGGTCTCCGCCGCGGCGGCCGCCGCGCTCGTCCTGTCCCTGACTGCGACCGCTTGTGGGAGCGACGACGGCGACTCGGACTCCGGCTCCGGCGGCGGCGACACGATCAAGATCGGCATCAAGTACGACCAGCCGGGTCTCGGCCTGAAGGAGCCGGGCGGCTCCTTCTCCGGCTTCGACGTGGACGTGGCCACGTACGTGGCCAAGGAGCTGGGCTACGCGGCCGACCAGATCGAGTGGGTCGAGACCAAGAGCGCCGACCGCGAGAACGCCCTCTCCCGCGGCGACGTGACGTTCATCGCGGCCACCTACTCGATCACCGACGAGCGCAAGGAGAAGGTCGACTTCGCCGGCCCGTACCTGCTGGCCCATCAGGACCTGCTGGTCAAGGCGGACTCCGACATCAAGGAGGGCACCGACCTCAACGGCAAGAAGCTGTGCTCGGTGACCGGCTCCACCTCCGCGCAGAACGTCAAGGACGAGATCGCTCCGGACGCCCAGCTGAAGCAGTACGGCACCTACTCGGAGTGCATCGCCGGTCTGCAGAGCGGCGCCGTCGACGCGGTGACCACCGACGACTCGATCCTCGCCGGCTTCGCCTCGCAGGACCAGTACGAGGGCCAGTTCAAGCTCGCGGGCCTGAAGCTGAGCAACGAGAACTACGGCATCGGCGTCAAGAAGGGCGACTCCGAGACCGTGAACAAGATCAACGACGCGCTGGAGAAGATGGTCGGCGACGGCGCCTGGGAGAAGGCCGTCGAGGACAACTTCGGTCCGGCGGACTACAAGAACGAGCCCGCGCCGAAGATCGGCCAGATCGTTCAGTGACGCGGGAGTCCACTCCCCGAGGGTGTCCCCTCGGCCAGGCCCGGCATGAGGACGAGACACCTCCTGGCGGAGTGCTTCGCGGGTGCGCCGCCGCCGGGCGCCGTTCCGGCGGCGGCGCGCCCTGCCCGCCACGTACGTCACACACCCGGAAGCGCGGGAGATCGTGTTCGACTTTCTTTCTGACTATGACGACCCGAGCCTGTTGGGCGCCTTCTGGGTGACGGTGCAGCTCACCGTCTTCTCCGGCATCGGCTCGCTGGTCTGGGGCACCCTGCTGGCCGCGATGCGGGTCAGCCCGGTCCCGCTGATGCGCGGTTTCGGCACCGCCTACGTGAACATCGTCCGGAACATCCCGCTGACGGTCATCATCGTCTTCACCTCGCTCGGCCTCGCCGACATCTTCGGGGTGACGATGGGCGCGCCGGACGACTTCGAACTGCAGGGCTTCCGGCTGGCGGTCCTCGGTCTCGTCGCCTACACCGCCGCCTTCGTCTGCGAGGCGCTGCGCTCCGGCATCAACACCGTCCCCGTCGGGCAGGCCGAGGCGGCCCGCGCCATCGGGCTGAGCTTCAGTCAGGTGCTGCGGCTCGTCGTGCTGCCCCAGGCGTACCGCTCGGTCATCGGCCCGTTGGCCAACGTCCTGATCGCGCTGACCAAGAACACGACGGTGGCGGCCACCATCGGTGTCGCCGAAGCGGCGCTGCTGATGAAGGAAATGATCGAGAACGAGGCCCAAACCGTGCTGATCGGCGCGGTCTTCGCCTTCGGTTTCGTGGTACTGACCCTGCCCACCGGCCTCTTCCTCGGCTGGCTGAGCAAGCGACTGGCGGTGAAGCGATGAGCTCCGTTCTCTACGACGCCCCCGGCCCCCGGGCCAAGCGGCGCAACCTCATCTTCTCGGCGGTCTTCATCGCCCTGCTGGCGCTGCTGCTGTGGTGGATCTGGCAGGTGATGGACGACAAGGGCCAGCTGAAGTGGTCCCTGTGGAAGCCGTTCACCGAGGGCGAGGCCTGGACGACGTACCTGCTGCCCGGCCTCGGCAACACCCTGAAGGCCGCGGCGCTCGCCATGGTGATCGCCCTGCCGCTGGGCGCCGCGTTCGGTATCGCACGGCTGTCCGACCACCGGTGGGTGAGCGTTCCGGCCGGCGCGGTGGTGGAGTTCTTCCGGGCGATCCCGGTGCTGCTGCTGATGCTGTTCGCCAACGAGTTCTACGCCCGCTCCACGGACATCAGCAGTGAGGACCGGCCGCTCTACGCGGTCGTCACCGGCCTGGTCCTGTACAACGCCTCGGTCCTCGCCGAGATCGTGCGGGCCGGCATCCTCTCCCTGCCCAAGGGGCAGACGGAGGCCGCCAAGGCGATCGGCCTGCGCAAGGGCCAGACGATGACGACCATCCTGCTGCCGCAGGCCGTCACCGCCATGCTCCCGGCCATCGTCAGCCAGCTGGTCGTCATCGTGAAGGACACCGCGCTGGGCGGCGCGCTGCTCAACTACAGCGAACTCGTCAGCGCGCGCGGCACCCTCGCGGCCAACTACGCCAACGTCATCCCGAGCTTCATCGTCGTGGCGATCGTCTTCATCATCGTGAACTTCATCCTGACCAGCTTCGCGAGCTGGCTGGAGGCGCGGCTGCGGCGCAGCAAGCGCAGCAGCGGCGCGGTTCTCGGGGCCGAGAAGGTGGAGGACCTCAACGCCGCGGAGATCGGTGGCAGCTACGGCACCGGTGCGGAGGGCAGGCCCTGAGGGCCGGTCGGTAGCCTGCGGTGACCCGAGGGGCAGTGGCATGATCGCCACTGCCCCTCGTCGCTTGACGCAAGCACCGGCAATGGGTTGCATACGTTCTGTGATCGTGCACCCTGCTCCAACCTCCTGTTCACATCCGTCTCCAGAGGCATCGCTGCGGACAGGGAGTGCCGCGTGGATCCGGTGATCATCGTCGGAGCGGGGCCCGTCGGGCTCGCGCTCGCCCTGGCACTGGCGCGCCAGGACGTGCCGTCCGTCGTCCTCGACGAGGGCCCGGGCACGGACGAACCACGGCTCGCCCGCACCGTCGTGCTGCGCGAGGACACCGCCGCGCTGATGGAGCGCCTGACCGGGGTGCCGCTCGCCGAGGCCGGCACCCGCTGGGCCGGATGGCGGTCGATGCGGCGCAAGCAGGTGGTACGGGAGGTCACCTTCGAGGGCTCCCGCGACGCCGACGACTCCTGGGACGACGGGGGGGCCGGGGGCTCCGGCGCCTTCCGGGGCGCCGGAAGGCTCGGGGGCTCCGGCGGGTACCGGGACTCCGCGGGGCCTGACGGCTTCTGGGGCGCCGGAGGGACTGGCGGTTCCAACGGCTTCCGGGGCGCCGGAGGGACTGGCGGCTCCGGCCACCCCGCCCACGGCTCCGCCGCTCCCGGCGGCCCGCGCCAGGCGCAGCAGGGCCGCCGGCTCGGCTCGGACTACGCCGTCACCACCGGCGCCGCCCCCGAACAGCCGCCGCTCCACCTGGCCCAGCACGTCCTCACCCACGCCCTGCGCGCCGCCGCCGACCGCGACCCCCTCGTCAAGGTCGCCGTGAACAGCAGGCTCGATGCCATCGAGCAGGAGACCTCCGGCGTCACCGCGCGCACCCGGGGCCCCAAGGGCATCTGGTGGCGCGGCAGTTATCTGGTCGGCTGCGACGGCCCCCGCTCGACCGTGCGCAAACTCCAGGACATCCGCTTCCCGGGTCGTACGGCGGTGGAACGCTACGCCGTCGCCGCGCTGCGCGTGGAACTTCCCTGGCCCAACCGCGCGTTGCTGCACCGGACGCCGCCGTGGCGGACGTCGGGCCCCTCGGCCGGGGAGATCAGCGCCCGCCCGCTGCCCGACGGCGTCTGGCGGCTGGACTGGCTGCTGCCGCCCGGCAAGGACCTGGTCACGCCCGAATTGCTGGTCACCCGCGTCCAGGAGACCCTCGCGGGCTGGACCGGCGGCTCCACACCGCCGTACGAACTGCTGGACACCGGGGTGCACACCGTCCACCACCGGCTGGCCCGCCGCTGGCGCGCCGGCCGGGTCTTCCTCGCCGGTGACGCGGCCCACCTGCTCGGCGCGCTCGGCACCCAAGGGCTGGAGGAGGGGCTCAAGGACGCCGACAACCTCGCCTGGAAGCTGGCCCTGACCTGGCACCACGGGCCGCGCGACGTGCTGCTCGACAGCTACCAGGCGGAGCGCCGCGCGAGCGTCGCCGCCCGGCTGCGCGCCGCCGACCAGGTGCTGCCGCTGCTGCGCGGCGGCGGCGCCCTGCGCTCCTACGTGCCCGGCGCGAGCCGCAGCCATGACGCGCTGCTCACCGACGGCCACCTGGGGCGCGGTGCGCTGGGCGCGCCGGCCACGTACGCCGACTCGCCCCTCGCGCCCCGGCACATCGAGGCGGAGGTGCCCGTCGAGACCCGCCCCGGCGCGCCGGTGACCGATGTGCGGGTCACGGCGGAGGATGGTTCCTTCGTACGGCTGCGCGACCGGCTCGGCCGGGGCGCGCTGCTGGTCGTACTGATCGCCCCCGGCACCGGCGTGTGGGAGCGCAAGCACTGGGTGAGCGCCGGGATCATGCCCCGGCTCGCGGCCGCGGTCACCGCGCTTCCGCTCCCGGCCGAACTGCTCGTCGCCGAGCGCTACCCCGGCGCGTCCGCCCACACCGTGCTCCTCGTCCGGCCCGACGGCCACCTGGTCACGGCCCTCAACGGGGTCCGCCCGGCCGAGCTCTACGCGGCGGCCGAGGCGACCCTGGGCGGCCCGGCCAAGACCACGGCCGAGGCCGCGGCGGGCTCGCGCTGACCACCGCCGCGGCGCGTACGCTCGCCTGCCCGGCGTCACACAGCGGCCGCGGCCGCTGTGTGACG